>NZ_JAPHPY010000085.1:0-13211 GCF_026241575.1 Vibrio sp. Sgm 5 | reverse complement strand
GGTCTATCGGATTTTTACACACTGGTGGGATCGTTCAATTGATCAGTCTATTAATTTCTTAACTGATCGGCATTACCCCAAAGAGGGGTGCTTTTAAAATCAGTCTAACTGAAATGTTCGTATTAGTTGAACATTGCAGAGATTGACTCTTCGTTGCTGATACGACGAATCGCTTCAGCTAGCATGCGAGATAGGCTTAGTGTGGTAACTTTGCCAGTTGCAGCCATCTCTTTAGATAGAGAGATAGAGTCAGTTACGATAACTTGGTCAAGAACAGAGTTCTTGATGTTGTCTGCAGCGTTACCAGAGAAAACAGCGTGAGTTGCGTAAGCGAATACACGCTTAGCACCGCGCTCTTTTAGCGCTTCAGCTGCTTTACATAGTGTGCCACCTGTATCGATCATGTCATCAACAATCACACAGTCACGACCTTCAACGTCACCGATTAGGTTCATTACTTCAGAAACGTTTGCACGTGGACGACGCTTGTCAACGATAGCGATGTCGATGTCGCCTAGTGCTTTCGCTGTTGCACGAGCACGAACTACGCCACCTAGGTCAGGAGAAACCACTACTGGGTTTTCTAGACCACGAGATTGCATATCTTCTAGTAGTACAGGCGTACCGAAGATGTTATCAACAGGTACATCGAAGAAGCCTTGGATTTGCTCAGCGTGTAGGTCGATAGTCAGAACGCGGTCAACACCAACGTTAGATAGGAAATCAGCAACAACTTTTGCAGTAATTGGCACACGAGAAGAACGTACACGACGATCTTGGCGAGCGTAGCCGAAGTAAGGAATAACTGCAGTGATACGGCCTGCTGAAGCACGGCGCATTGCATCAATCATAACAACCAATTCCATTAGGTTGTCGTTAGTCGGTGCACAAGTGGATTGAATGATAAAAACATCGCTACCACGAACATTCTCGTTGATTTGAACTGCAACTTCGCCATCAGAAAAGCGAGAAACAGATGCATCACCTAGAGAGATGTAAAGACGATCAGCAATACGTTGGGCTAGTTCAGGTGTTGCGTTACCAGCAAATAGCTTCATATCAGGCACGGTGGAAACCTCGGGTTTGCGTCCAGTTTTAAATAGGTCGGTGTTGGGCTGATTGGTATTCAGCCAAAGTCTCTTTTAGTGGCGAGATATTGCGCCCTTGAGCGACAAATGCCGAGACATTATCAGAGAGTTGTGCAAGGATAGCTTTTGCTTCCGCTTTGCTTGAAAATTCAGCAAAAACGCAAGATCCTGTCCCCGTCAATCTTGACGGCGCGTATTGTAGCAGCCATGAAAGTTGCTTATCAACCTCTGGGTAGAGCATTCGTACAATTTTTTCGCAATCGTTTACGCTTGGCGTGTTTAAAAGCGTTTCTAAATCGCGTTTTGGCGTGTTTCGAGTCAAATCCGGATGAGTGAATATGTCGGCGGTTGCAATGGAAACATTTGGACGAACGACCAAATACCATTTCTCATCTGGATGAGCTGGCGAAAGTTTCTCGCCAACACCTTCCGCAAATGCGGCAAAGCCACGCACAAAAACAGGTACATCAGCACCAAGCGCAAGGCCGATTTCGGCTAATTCATCATCACTTAAGTGGGTTTGCCATAGGTAATTAAGCGCAACTAAGGCCGTTGCCGCATTAGATGAACCTCCGCCAATACCACCGCCCATAGGTAAGATCTTATGAAGATCGATATGTGCACCGTATGAGCAATTAGCGTAGCGTTGCAATGCTGTGGCGGCTTTCCAGATCAAGTTGTCTTTTAGAGGAACACCTTCAATTTCAGGTGAAATTGTGATCTCGCCAGAGCCATTCGCTTGGATGCTAAGTTCATCGCCGTGATCGACGAATTGGAATAAGGTTTGTAATTCGTGGTAGCCGTTTTCAGTTCGGCCATTGATATAAAGAAAGAGATTCAATTTCGCTGGTGAAGGCCAGCGGGTTGAAAATTCGATCATTGGGTGATGTTCCATTTTGTGATCACTAAATTAATTTTTACGTCTGCGGTACTTAGCTTGAGTTTGTTCGGTAATGGCAACGCTTGTTCGTGCCAGGCCACATCCCCATACCGTTGATACGCGATGTTCCAATCATTCGAGCCGATCTGTTTATCGAGCGCTTGTAACGTGTTGGTTGGTGAAAGCTGGAAAGAGTCTGCATCGGTTGGTAAGCCGAGTAGCCAATCTGGCATGTGGTCGACTGGCATCATCAAACCGGTCAAACGGAAAATGAGTTGGTTAGCATCACGAGCAGAGAGCACTTGGTCATCGTACGTTTCGACCGTCGCGCCTTGCGGGGTAATCGTGAGCTTTAATGCGGTTTGACCAAGCAGAGTGGTTAAGCGCAATTGACTTAAGGCGGAAGAATGCTTCCAGAAAAAGTTCAGGCTTTGTCTTTGATCAGGGCCAATGTAGCCAAGTTTGCCTGTAGCTTGAAAGTTATCAATGGTTTCCAGTCGCTGTTCGTGCGCTTGCCACTCTACGCTGGTGACACTTTCAGGAACAGAACTACAACCTGCAAGTACTATGCTCGATAAGAGCAAGATGAGAAAGGAGCGTAAGGTCATGTTTGATGGCTTATTAATCAGTTTCATCGGTAATCGCTCACAACTATAGCACTGAAAACAGAGACGAAGGAAAACAAATCCTGCTTACCCTTTCAATAAATGCGTGCTTACAGTAAAATTCTGAACCTATTTTATAACCGATCTCAGAGATACCACGTTAGATGTCCTTGCTTGCTATTGGAATCAATCACAATACAGCGTCTGTTGACTTGCGAGAGAAAGTGGCGTTCGGACCCGATAAACTGGGCCCAGCACTTGAGCAACTCAGAGACCATGAAGCCGTTAATGGTAGTGTGATTGTTTCAACCTGTAACCGTACCGAAGTGTACTGCGACGTAAAGCAAGGAGCGCGAAATAAGCTTATCGACTGGTTAGCCCAGTTCCATCAAGTTAATCAAGAAGACTTGATGCCGAGCCTTTATGTCCATGAAGAGCAAGCGGCGATTAAGCACTTGATGCGTGTTTCTTGCGGCCTTGATTCACTGGTACTTGGTGAGCCTCAGATTTTGGGTCAGGTAAAACAAGCGTTTTCCGATTCCCGAGATCATCAGGCGGTGGATACGTCGATTGATAAGTTGTTCCAAAAAACTTTTTCTGTCGCAAAACGTGTTCGAACTGAAACTGATATTGGTGGTAATGCGGTGTCAGTGGCTTACGCTGCTTGTACACTGGCAAAACACATCTTCGAATCACTTTCTGATTCTACGGTGTTGTTGGTGGGCGCCGGCGAAACCATCGAACTGGTGGCGAAGCACTTAGCCTCCAATGGCTGCAAGAAAATGATTGTGGCTAACCGAACCAAAGAGCGTGCATTGTTATTGGCAGAGCAATTTGGTGCTGAGGTGATCAGCCTGAATGAAATTCCTGACCATCTACCAAGAGCGGATATCGTAATTAGCTCAACAGCGAGTCCGTTACCTATCATCGGTAAAGGCATGGTGGAAACGGCATTGAAAAAACGTCGTCACCAGCCAATCTTGCTTGTAGATATCGCCGTGCCACGAGATGTGGAAGCGCAAGTCGGTGAATTGAGCGATGCTTACTTGTATTCGGTGGATGACTTACAGTCGATCATCGATAACAACATTGAGCAACGTAAAGTTGAAGCGATTCAAGCGGAAGCGATTGTTAGCGAAGAAAGTGCAGCATTCATGACGTGGATGCGCTCGCTGCAAGCGGTCGACAGTATTCGTGATTATCGTAAATCGGCGAACGAAATTCGTGAAGAATTATTGAGTAAGAGCCTACAATCATTGGCAACGGGCGCGGATCCTGAAAAGGTCCTGCGTGAGCTTAGTAATAAACTCACCAACAAACTGATTCACGCTCCTACTCGTGCATTGCAAAGTGCGGCCGAGCAGGGCGAACCAGCAAAATTAACGGTTATCCGCCAGACCCTTGGTTTGGATGATCTGTAACTCACGCTTTTTATTAAGAAAACGACACTATGAAAGCCTCTATTCTGACTAAGCTAGAAACGCTAGTAGAACGTTACGAAGAAGTACAACATCTTCTTGGTGATCCTGATGTAATTGGTGATCAGGACAAATTCCGTGCTCTATCAAAAGAGTACTCGCAGCTAGAAGAAGTAACTCAGTGCTTCCAAGCGTATCAGCAGGCAAAAGAAGATCTAGAAGCCGCTGAAGAGATGGCGAACGAAGACGACGAAGAAATGCGTGAAATGGCGCAAGAAGAGATCAAAGAAGCAAAAGAGGCGATTGAGCGTCTTACCGACGAGCTTCAAATCTTATTGCTACCAAAAGATCCAAACGACGAGCGTAACTGTTTCTTAGAAATCCGTGCGGGCGCAGGTGGTGACGAAGCGGGTATCTTCGCAGGTAACTTGTTCCGCATGTATTCTAAGTTCGCTGAGAAGAAAGGATGGCGCGTTGAAGTGATGAGCAGCAATGACTCAGAACAAGGCGGCTACAAAGAGATGATCGCGAAAGTGAGCGGCGATGGCGTTTACGGTGTGCTTAAGTTTGAATCAGGTGGTCACCGTGTACAACGTGTACCTGAGACTGAATCTCAAGGTCGTGTTCACACTTCAGCGTGTACCGTGGCAGTGATGCCTGAGATCCCAGAAGCGGACTTACCAGAAATCAAAGCAGCCGATCTGAAGATTGATACATTCCGTGCATCTGGTGCGGGTGGTCAGCACGTCAACACCACTGATTCTGCAATCCGTATTACCCACTTACCAACAGGTACAGTAGTAGAGTGTCAAGACGAGCGTTCACAGCATAAGAACAAAGCGAAAGCGATGGCAGTACTTGCTGCTCGTATCGTTCAAGCGGAAGAAGAGCGTCGTGCTGCAGAAGTCTCTGATACACGTCGTAACCTACTAGGTTCTGGTGACCGTAGTGACCGTATCCGTACTTACAACTACCCGCAAGGTCGTGTATCTGACCACCGCATTAACCTAACTATCTACCGTTTGAACGAAGTGATGGAAGGTGACCTGCAAAGCTTGATTGAACCAGTGGTTCAAGAGCACCAAGCAGACCAACTTGCGGCGCTAGCTGAGAACAACTAATCGATGAGCCAAGTTCAATCGATTGAGCAAGCACTGAAAAGTGCAACGGCAATTCTGACAGAAGGCGGCAAAGAGTCGCCTTCTCTCGATGCGGCTGTCCTCCTTTGTCACGTCCTAGGCAAACCAAGAAGCTACCTGCTCACATGGCCAGAAAGAGCATTAGAAGCGGAACAACAAGCTCAGTTTGAGATGTTGTTAGAAAGACGCATCGCAGGTGAACCAGTGGCTTACATCATTGGTGAACGTGAGTTCTGGTCTTTGCCGTTAAAAGTCTCCCCTTCTACCTTAATTCCAAGACCAGATACCGAACGTTTGGTTGAAGTCGCACTAGATAAAACCTTTGATCAGACCGGGCCGATTCTTGACCTTGGTACAGGCACAGGAGCGATTGCCTTAGCTTTAGCGTCTGAAATGCCAGCGCGTCAAGTGATGGGCGTGGATTTAAAACAAGAAGCAAAAGAGCTCGCAGAGTACAACGCGGCGCAACTAAACATTAAAAATGTGACGTTTGACCAAGGTAGCTGGTTTGAACCTATTGCCAGCGGAACAAAGTTTGCTTTAATTGTCTCCAATCCACCATATATCGACGAAAAAGACCCACACCTATCTCAAGGTGATGTGCGTTTTGAGCCAAAATCTGCTCTTGTTGCAGACGAGAATGGCTTAGCGGACATTCGATATATCTCCGATCTTGCTCGTCAATATTTGCAAGAGGGTGGATGGCTTGCTTTCGAGCATGGTTACGATCAAGGTGATGCAGTACGCGAAATCCTGACGAACTTTGGTTTCGAGCAAGTGATGACAGAAAAAGATTACGGCGAGAACGACCGAGTGACGCTTGGTTGCTTTAAGCCAAAATAATAACGAGCAAGTCAGCAGTAAACTTATAAAAGAGAAGAGAAATGTACGTAGCTCTAAAACACATTCACTTGGTGACGATCGCGCTGAGTGCAACACTATTGTCTATCCGATTTGCGTTGTTGATGATGAATTCTCCGAAACTCAACAATCGCTTTCTGAAAATTTTCCCGCATATTGTTGATACCGCGCTACTGCTATCTGGTATCGGTCTGATCATGGTGACCGGCTTTATTCCATTTACGGATGCCGCGCCTTGGTTAACCAACAAGATCACTTGTGTGTTGGCGTACATTGCTCTTGGTTTCTTTGCGATGAAGATGGCGAAGAACAAGTTGCTGAGAATCTTTGCTTTCTTCGGTGCTTTAGGCTGGTTGGTTATGGCCGCGAATATTGCCGTTTCTAAAAATCCAAACCTATTTGGGTAATCTTCATGCTTGAACTTTTTGACGAAGATTTTGACAACATCCCGTTGGTGGAAGGCGCCTTAGAGCTGAACCATTCCATTAACCCAGAAACCAATGTTCATTGGGCAAAACAAGAATTAGAGCGTCTGTACAAAGAAGCAGAAGCGACACTTGTTCATGAAACCGATGAAGAGCAACGCTTTGACTCATTCTTGCGCCTATTCTTCCATGAATGGGGATTTAAAGGGGATGAGCAAGAGTATTTTATCTCTGACAACAGCTTTATTGATAAGGTGCTAGAGCGTAAGAAAGGCATTCCAGTTAGCCTTGGTGCTATTTTGCTTTATCTTGGCAATCGTCTTGGTTTCCCGATGAAAGGGGTGACATTCCCAACTCAGTTCTTGATTAAGCTGGATTGGATGCACAAAACACCAGATTACATTAATCCGTTTAACGGTGAATACGTTGGCGAGAAAATTCTTCAAGCATGGTTGATTGGTCAAGAAGGTCCACTTGCGACGCTTAAACCTGAACATTTTGAAGAAGCCGATAACCCTACTGTCATTGGCCGTTGGTTAGCTTTGATTAAAAGCGCGATGCTGCGTGAAGAGCGCTACACACTGGCACTGCGTTGTACCAATCTTGCGTTGACGTTTGTACCTGATGACCCGTATGAAATTCGTGACCGTGGCTTTATCTTCCAGCAGTTAGAGTGTCTTCAGGTTGCCGCTTCCGATTTTGAGTACTTTATTGACCAATGCCCAGACGATCCGGCATCAGAGCTACTAAAATCACAAGTTAATGCGATGAACGAAAAGCACGTCACGCTTCACTAATTTTATCAATAGGCCGAAAGGCATATTGAGGACAGACAAAAGAGAATCAAAATGGAACAGAAAATCGTTAATATTGGCGACATTCAGGTTGCTAACGACAAGCCATTCACACTGTTTGCTGGTATGAACGTTCTTGAGTCTCGTGATCTCGCTATGCAGATCTGTGAGCACTATGTAAAAGTAACCGACAAGCTTGGCATTCCTTACGTATTTAAGGCATCGTTCGACAAAGCAAACCGCAGCTCTGTCCATTCATACCGTGGCCCTGGTCTAGAAGAAGGTATGAAGATCTTCCAAGAACTGAAAGACACGTTTGGCGTAAAGATCATTACTGATGTTCATACTGAAGCACAAGCTCAACCAGTGGCAGACGTGGTTGACGTTATTCAGCTTCCTGCATTTCTAGCTCGTCAAACTGACCTTGTTGAAGCAATGGCGAAAACAGGCGCGGTTATCAACGTGAAGAAACCTCAGTTCATGAGTCCAGGCCAAGTGGGTAACATTGTTGAGAAGTTCGCAGAATGTGGTAACGAAAACATCATCCTATGTGAGCGTGGCTCTTGTATGGGCTACGACAACCTAGTTGTAGATATGCTTGGTTTTGGTGTAATGAAAAACGCATCGAAAGGCAGCCCAATCATCTTTGACGTAACACACTCACTACAAATGCGTGATCCATCGGGCGCGGCATCTGGTGGTCGTCGCGAGCAGACGGTTGAACTGGCAAAAGCGGGCTTAGCAACAGGCATTGCGGGTCTGTTCATCGAAGCGCACCCGACTCCAGACCAAGCTCGCTGTGATGGACCATCTGCATTGCCTCTAGACAAACTAGAGCCGTTCCTAGCGCAAATGAAATCGCTAGACGATCTAATCAAGAGCTTTGCAGACATCGATATCAAATAATCGATCGTTGTTAATGTTTGAATGAAATGGTCAGCCCGCGTGCTGGCCATTTTTGTATCGACTATTCATTTAGCCTTATTATCCTTTTCTTGCTTCTTGCTTCTTGCTTCTTGCTTCTTGCTTCTTGCTTCTTGCTTCTTGCTTCTTGCTTCTTGCTTCTTGCTTCTTGCTTCTTGCTTCTTGCTTCCTTACCCCACCTTGATTATGTCTATAATCTTTTTAAATTTACGGCTGTTCAGTTCGCATAAGTAAAGTGCGTCGCAGAAACATGAAATCAATATGTTAGTGTTTTACACTATCTCAAGTTTTTGCGTCTCAATAAGTAAGAGTCGAGTTAGTTCTTCTCATTGAGCGTGCAATGCAGTGGACCCCAGACGATAAAAAGGTAAAACAATGAAGCAACGCCTGATTGTAAAAACCGCTTTAAGCGCCGCTATTCTGGCTATTTTAGCCGGATGTGCAACGCAACCAGCACACGAATGGAATGAAGATACAACGTACAAATTGACCGTACTGCACACCAACGATCATCATGGTCGTTTCTGGCAGAATAAATACGGCGAGTACGGCATGGCTGCGCGTAAAACGCTGATTGATGAACTGCGCGCAGAGATTCAAGCGGAAGGGGGCAGTGTGCTACTCCTATCAGGTGGCGACATCAACACAGGTGTACCTGAGTCTGACTTGCAAGATGCAGAGCCTGACTTTAAAGGCATGAGCAAAATTGGTTACGATGCGATGGCGCTAGGTAACCACGAGTTCGACAACCCACTAGAAGTGCTATTCAAATAGCAAGAGTGGGCAAACTTTCCGATGCTGTCTGCCAACATTTACGACAAAGAAACTGGCAAGCGCTTGTTCCAACCTTATGCCATGTTCAACAAGCAAGGCATCAAGATCGCTGTTATTGGTTTAACCACTGAAGACACGGCGAAGCTAGGTAACCCTGAATTTATTGGCGAGGTTGATTTCCGTGACCCGAAAGAAGAAGCGAAGAAGGTCATCGCTGAGCTAAAAGAAACTGAGAAGCCAGACCTTATTTTTGCAGTGACACACATGGGCCATTACGAAAATGGCAACCGTGGTGTGAATGCTCCCGGTGATGTGGCATTGGCTCGCTACCTAAATGAAGGTGACTTGGACATGATAGTGGGTGGTCACTCTCAAGAGCCTGTTTGTATGGAAGGTCCGAACGTCATCAAAAAGAACTTCATGCCAGGTGATGAATGTAAGCCTGATGTGCAAAATGGGACTTACATTGTGCAAGCGTATGAATGGGGTAAGTTTGTTGGCCGCGCGGATTACGAATTCCGTAATGGTGAGCTTTCTATGGTGAGCTACGATCTGATTCCAGTCAACTTGAAGAAGAAAATCAAAGTGAACGGCGAATCTCAACGTGTGCTGATTCAAGATGAGATAAACCAAGATGAGACATTGCTTGAGTTTTTACGCCCTTATCAAGAGCAGGGTCAAGACAAGCTCAATGTGAAGATTGCAGAATCGAATGGGAAACTTGAAGGCGACCGTAACGTGGTTCGTTATCAGCAAACCAATCTTGGCCGTTTAATCGCAACCGCGCACATGGAGCGAGCGAAAGCAGACTTTGCTGTCATGAACTCAGGTGGCGTGCGTGACTCCATTGAAGCCGGTGATATTACCTACAAAGACGTACTAACGGTACAACCGTTTGGCAACATGGTTTCTTACGTCGATATGTCGGGTAAAGAAGTCTTAGATTACTTAAATGTAGTCGCAGCTAAGCCCGTAGATTCAGGTGCTTATGCTCAGTTTGCGGGCATTTCTATGACTGTGGAAAATGGCAAGGTTTCGAACGTATTCATTGGTGAAAAGCAGTTACGCCTCGATGGCCAATACCGCTTTACCGTACCGAGCTACAATGCGTCAGGCGGTGATGGCTACCCGAAAGTAAATACGCATTCAGGCTACGTCAATACAGGGTTTACAGATGCAGAAGTGTTGAAAGAGTTCTTACAAACGCACAGTCCGATTGACGTAAATGAGTATGCCCCTTCTGGTGATATTGTTTACAAGTAAAAAGCGATTGACTCAAACTCGCGGATACCATTAACTTAAAGCGCTGCTACCGATAACGGAGCAGCGTTTTTTGTTTTATGAGGAGAATCTTGATGACTCCGGCCATTAATCTTGCGAAAAAGAAAAAAGTATCACACACCATTCACCAGTACGAGCACGACCCACGAGCGGACAGCTATGGATTAGAAGCGGCAGAAGTATTGGGACAAGATCCAAAGAAAGTATTTAAAACGCTGCTGTTCTGTTTGAACGGCGAGCCTAAAAACCTAGCCGTTGCCATTATTCCTGTCGACCAAAAGCTGAATCTTAAATTGGCAGCGAAAGCGGCGAAGGGCAAAAAGGCCGATATGGCCGATCCGGAAATTGCACAAAAGACCACAGGATATGTTGTTGGTGGGATTAGCCCACTTGGACAAAAAAAAGCGCTGCCTACCTTTCTACATGAAAGTGCAACAGATCAAGACACCATCTGCGTGAGTGCGGGTAAGCGTGGTTTAGAAATCGAGTTAGCCCCGAAAGATTTGCTGAGTTTAACTCGTGGTCAATTTGCACCGCTGTGCTTGTAAGTTGAAGACAAACAAAAAGGACGCTCATGAGCGTCCTTTTTTGATCTTACCATTCAGTGAAGCGTTATTTCTTCAGACTCAATGTGCCACCAGAACGTTTTGCAGGTTTGCTTGGCTTAGCGGCATTTGGGTTCATGTAATGCTGCTTAGGTTTACTCGGTGATTGAGGCTTTTCAGTTTTACCATATTCACCTTGAGGCTTAGTGCGTTCATTTTGTGGCTTTGCGTTGTAATGCTCTTTTGTTGGGCGTGCTTTTTCATCATCACGTTGACGACGCTGTTGGCCTTTTTTCGAATTCGGTGCATGACGAAATTCATCAGCATTGTTACCACGGAAAGTTCGTGTCTTCTGGTTACGACGAGCAGTAGAGTCTTGGTTTTCTTCACGGCTATCAAACAGCTTTGCGTCGGTCGCTTTACGAATATTACGCCCTCTAGAGTCTGTTTTTGATGCTTCTTCCGTACCCACTGAGCCTTCACACATTGCTAGGATCTCTGCCATTTCGTCGTCACTTAGGTAACGCCACTTACCATTAGGAATACCATCAAGTGAGATGTTCATAATGCGTACGCGACGTAGTTTGAAAACTTCGTAGCCTAGCGCTTCACACATACGACGGATTTGACGGTTCAAACCTTGTGTTAACACGATACGGAAAGAGAATTTGGTCTCTTTCTCTACTTTACAAGGCAGAGTCACCGTATCAAGGATCTTCACACCGCTCGACATCTGCTTAAGGAATTCGCCGGTGATAGGTTTGTCGACACGCACCACGTATTCTTTTTCGTGGTTGTTGCCTGCACGCAAAATCTTGTTCACGATGTCGCCATCGTTTGTTAGGAAGATCAAACCATCTGAAGGCTTGTCCAGACGACCAATTGGGAAGATACGCTTTTTATGACCGATGAAATCAACGATGTTGCCAGGGATATCACGCTCAGTGGTGCAAGTGATACCGGTTGGCTTGTTCAAGGCAATGTAAATTGGCTTTTCTTTTGCCGCAACGGGGTTGCCATCGACGCAAACATCATCACCAGGTAGCACTTTTGTGCCCATCTCTGGTTGTTGACCATTAATGGTGACGCGGCCTTGCTCGATAAGGCGGTCTGCTTCACGGCGCGAGCAGAAGCCCGTTTCACTGATGTATTTGTTTAAGCGTTTTGTGTTGTCTTGTGACATGTCGTCTCCTAACGTTTCACAACGGCGGTTAATTGAAGTGCCTTACTGCTAGATAAAGCAGCAAGACGAGATAAGGTCGGGCATTCTAGCACCGGGAGAGCGCTTAGCCTAACCGTTTTTGATGACGTTCTCGCGTCTCAAGCTTCTTCTCGGGGCTCTTTTTTAATAGAACGTACACAGCACCGCTGCCACCGTGAAATCGTTGCGCACTGTGTACACACTGCACTTCGCGGATTTGCTGCAACCAACTGCTGACATAACTTTTCATTAAGGCTGGTGGATTAGAACGTTCACCACGGCCATGCACTATTACCACGGTACGAATGTCCATTTTAATGCATTGCTTAAGGAATTTTACGACTTCATCACGTGCTTCTTTCAACGTCTTACGGTGTAAATCAAGACGAGCTTGTATCGGGTACTTGCCCAAACGTAGTTTACGATAGACACCGTCTTGTACGCCATCACGTTTGAACTCGATAAAGTCATCTGGTTTCAGCATTTCTGCATGGTCAATCGACAAGTATTCAGGATCGTCTTCAGTTAACCAAATTGCTGCCTCGCGTTTAGCAAGGTGTGCATCGGTAACTTGGTGAACCTTTTTGTGTTCGGCGGTGTCATTGCTGATTGGCTTTACATCGCCCATCATCTGTTGGAACAGATCAAAATCGTCATCGTGAGACATAACGGCAATCTCATAAAGAACAGGATAAGTAGAGACAATTATATCAAGGACGTGTGTGAAAAGATCAAATAAAAAACCGGAGCAGGCAGGTTACCAACTCCGGTGCAAAGCGTTTCTAGAGCTAAGCGAGATCTAGTGAGGAGATTTGTCGTTCATGATCTTGTAAATGAAGAAACCGCTGAAAAACAACATCAGTCCAATTGTCCCAAAGATTACTATCATTGACGATAGTCCCACCGCATTACCAAATAGGAGTTCAAGCCAAAAGTCCATGTGTTTCCTCCAAGATAGTTCCGACATGGACCAAACTAATAGGTGGTGCTTTTTTACACACTGATCTGGATCAATTATGTTGCCAAGGTTAATAGTCTGTATTTTATTGTGGGTTCTTAGTCACATTTCACGTGCTAGTGTTCAGTAATTCATCAAACGAATTAAGACATTAGGTTTTTTCGCAAAAAGCACTTGCGTCTCTCAAAAGAATCCGTAATATACGCATCCGTTGACGGGGATAAGTCCTCAGTTAAACATCTCGGTGAATAGCGCAGCTTGGTAGCGCATCTGGTTTGGGACCAGAGGGTCGGGGGTTCGAATCCCTCTTCACCGACC
>NZ_JAPHPY010000084.1:0-14312 GCF_026241575.1 Vibrio sp. Sgm 5 | reverse complement strand
TCCGAATACATTAGCGCAAACCAACTCCGTTATTACTAAATTGTAGTTGCAATAACGGGGCGGACCATACATTTTTTGTATGACTCACCGAATACAGAACTTAAAATTCCGGGTTTATCCCATTATTCCTGAGCGTATTTTTGCTAGCCTGTTGGTGAGTGCAATTGGGATAAGGGGAAGTGATGAACAAGGTCGTATTGGTATTTGGTGGATTGGGGAACGCTAAATCGTCTGTGGTGGGTTTGTATAAGAACCTTCTGCACATCTTAAGCTCTCGCTTCGATGTCGTCGCCATCGACCCTGCAGTTCAACATCCCAAGTCCTGTGTATCGCAGTTTCAATTCCCTTACTCCGCTCGCTACGCCGATCTTGATGCGTTTTTACAGGCTTACTCACACACTGATGTTGCTGCGGTCTTCGTTTTAACACCGGTTGGTACGCACCTCGCCATTATTGAACAAGTGAGTAATGCACTCGACATTCAAAACCTGTTGTTTGTGGTTGAGAAACCGTCCTTCTCCTTGGCCGATATCGACAAAGGATTCAACCAAGTCAGCCCTGAGCTTAAACGTCGCGGAGCACAGTTTTACTTTATTGACACCGCTTTGGTTTCTCCTTCGTTGGAAGCACTCTTCACTGGCTTACCCATCACACTACCTGATTCTGCCCCGCACAAGATCATCGCGATTGCTACCGACAACCCCATCGACAGTCATAAAGCTATCCAAGACTTCCGTTTTGAAAACCGAATTGCGTTACTAAACGCAAGAAAGCTACTTAACTTAGCCACCAGCGGCGGCGGAGGTTATGGCTTTGATATGGGCATTCATGCGCTTGCTGGGTTAGTTCGCTACCTGCATAAATTCGGCATAGAAGACTCACAGATTGAACTTAAACAAGTCCGTGCCGAACGTATTAACGAATCGCAATTAGAGTACACACAAGGCGCTGAAACTCATCTCTATGTCGAAGGCGAACTCACATCGACCGAGGGCAATACTGAAGTAGTGATTGATGCAGGAAAGGCGGGGGATATCTGGGACAGAAGGTTGGAACTGCACTATCCAGACCACGTCATCGCAATTGGCTTTGGCACACTCAAGCATCCTCCGTATCTGTGGGAGAGAAGCCCAAATGGCATCAAAAGCACCACATTTGATGTCTCTGGCTCAGGTTATGCGATGCACTTTAACGACATTCTCTACGCGCTTGGTTTTGACGCGGAGCCTTTACTCTCACAACAAGAAAGCGAAGCCTTGATGTCGCACTCAATGAACTTGCTGCGCAGCGTATTTGACGCCATCGGCGATACCCATCAAGTTCGCGAACAAAACATTGCCGAGGTTAGTGCACATAGACCCAAATACCTATCAGAAGCAGAGCTAGAGATTAGGAAAGAGCTTAGTCAATACCTCAACAGTTTGATTGTTTAAGTGGAGCAACGAGTCACTATTTCTGGCTCAATTCAATTAAGTGATATAGTTTCTATTCATACCCTTCAATTTGTAAGTTGAATGATAGGAATATCATGATAAATTTATCCCACTTAATCAAAAATGATATGAACCTGCTGATTTGTCTGTACGTCTTACTGCAAGAACGCAGCGTGAGCAGAACCGCAGAGAAACTGTTCTTATCTCAATCGGCCGTCAGTAAACAGCTTACTAAATTACGCCAAGAGTTTGATGACCCCTTATTCGAGCGAGAATCCAAAGGTTTATTGCCGACCCCGAAAGCGTTGGCATTGGAGAGCAAACTGCAACAAATTCTGATGCAAATTGATCAGCTTCGTGAACCAGAAGAGTTTGACCCAGAACGATCGACTCGTGTTTTCAGTATCGATCTTATTGAAACCGCCTACTCTACCATTTACCCACGTTTTCTGCCTCAAGCGTTGTCTAGTGCGCCAAAGATAACCATCAGAAGTGCAGATTGGAGTAACAGCAGCATTACTCGATTACAAAGAAGAGAGATTGACTTCGGTGTGGGTATCTTTGAGTTTGATGATCGTTCTAAAACCCATGTCGATACCATCCCCGACACTCTAAATTATGCGGAACTGATGCGTGACACCTCGGCGTGTATCTTGAGAAAAGGACACCCAGCATTAGAGGAAGAATGGAATCTCGACGCATTCCTGAAGTACCGCCATATCCAAGTCATCACTGGCGGTGTGTCTAGCTGGCTATTACATGAGGTGCTCGACACGCAACGCCTGCGCATCGACAATGCCGTCAACATGTCTGACATTTCCAGCGCAGTGAAACTGTGTGAGAAGAGCGACTTGATACTGACTTATCCTTACAAAAGCATCCGCGAGTTCGAAGGTAAATCAGACATTGTGATCAAACCGCTCCCAATAAAAATGGAACCAGGTGGATTCTTTCTACTTTGGAACAAGCAACTCGACAATGACCCAAGCCATAAATGGTTAAGAGAGCTCATCGTCAGTCAGTCTTATGCCTAATCACAAAGCCTGTAACCAAAGTAGAAAGTACAAGGCTATGAGTTGATGTACTTTAAATGAACATTCAAACGCCAAAAGTAAAGTGCTTGCAAAGCGATAACAGAGAATGTCGAAAGTAATTCAACAATAAAGTAATGTTGAGCGCCAAAGTCGAAAGAGACGATAGCCATCCCAACAAGCACAGATAAAGCGACAAATCTAAACGACAAAGGGATAGATAAAGCGATAGAGCGAAGAATGTAGGTTTTACCATCTCTATTGTTCGTTCTATACGTGACAACTACACCCAAAATGGACACGACTAAGATACCAATAGCCTCGGTTATCATAACTTCATTGCTTACATACGGCGCCAAGAACATCAAGTACGGTGTCACCGTATAAAAGATTAAGAATATTAAAGCGTATTTAATCCAATCACTGTCTGGCACTTTGTTGTCTTTTAGTTCCTCAGACAGCTTTGATGTTTTCCAAATGTACAAATTATTATTCCTTTTTATGTGAGCTCAGATTAAAGGCTCGCCTAAAACCCTAACTACCAACGTTCAAACACAACTAGTTAATATCAATAAAAACAGATAACTAGCAGCAACTTCGGCCAGAAGTTTACCTCACCAAACCATTCACGATCGATATAAAACAACTCAAAACACAAAGAAATTTATAAGATAACTATTTGATAAGCATGCAGGATACGCTTGCTTGACCTTCTCTTTGCCATTTAATAACAAAAATTTATTATCTTAAAAATTATTGATAATTTCATGTAATCAAAATTTCTCCATATACTCACCTCCATCGAAACGAAACACGAATTAAACATCACAGTTTTTGGAGCAGAATTATGAAAATGAATCACGTAGGCATCATGGTTGGCGATATGGACAAAGCAGTAGAGTTCTACACTAAAGCGCTTGGTCTTCGCATCGTAATGAACAACACAAAAGTTATCGAAGAGCGCGAATCAGCAATCGGTCGTATGTGTATCGCCGTATTCGGTGAAGGCTTCAAAGGCTTCAACATCGCTCACCTAGTGACATCTGACGGCATCGGTGTTGAGTTGTTTGAAATGAAAGAGCGTCAAGAGCGTCACGAAGTCGACTTCTCTCGCCTAGGCATCTTCCACTTCTGTCTACAAGTAGCGAAAGAGCAGTTCCCGCAAACTATCAAACGTATTGAGGAGTTTGGCGGTAAAGCTCGCATGGACATCATGCGCTACCACCCAGAAGACGACAACAAACAAGCTCAAATGATCTACATGGAAGACCCGTTTGGTAACCTATTCGAGCTTTACTCACACACTTACGAAGAAACTTACGCGTCTGATTACGAATAATTGAATGCTTAAGAATCAGAAAGGGTTGGCCTAGTGCCAACCCTTTTTTGTTTTGGTTAGTTTTGATGAAACAACCCCACCTAACCTCCCCTTGGTCTCAGCTTCGGCGATCAAAATACATCGAGAGCAAAGGGGAGGAACTGTCGGAGCCTGTTAAAACGAGATTCTTGATGTAGCCTATGCTCGTCGAAATCACACCAAAAGCTTGGAACGAAATAGGATAATGCACCAAAGGACAGCCCTCCCCCTTGGACAAGAAATGCAAATGCTGAGCAAACCATGTCAATACAAGGGGGAGTTGGAGGGGGTTGCTAGTGAGAAACACATAACCCCAAGTGCACTACATTAGAAAAATCCCAAGATAAGTGATAGCAACAACGCCAAGTAAAAACTCAGAAAATGGCTCTCTAACGATTGGCAATTGAATGAAACGGCTCAATCGATTCGATATTGCGAATTCACTTCCGCCCCAATCTAAACTCTTTAAGTTGAAACACAGACTGAGAAAAAGAAGGTGACTGGCTGTCACGATGCGGGCGTGGAAGAAATCCTCCGCACCAATCGCAATAACAAAAGACGCAATGTGGCAGATAGCCAACGTCAGTTTTGGCAACACAGATCGATATTCGACAAGCAGTAATTGCGCCAGCCACAAACCGTAAATCACTTTTAATTGCCAAGGAACAGGCTCTCCAAATAAGACGATCCTCCCCTCTCCTTGCAGTGTGGTTTGCATCCCTGAATGTACCCAGTAGGCGATCGCCGCAGCCAGTACCATCGAAATAAACATCGACAAATAAGCCCGCTTTTTCAACTGCACCAATAAAAATCCCGCGGACTGGAGAACGAAAAATACGACCAAACCCTTATCGACATGTTCGATGCTGACCCATTTACTCACCGCTAAAAAACACAACACGTTAAAACCAGTTTCCAAACAGAGGATTCGCTTTATCTCTCCTGAATTTTCGACCGGTTGCGTTAACGGCCAGAACACCACAGGTAACAGCACTGTCAATGCTAACGCGAGCCAAATCGAACTTTGCACTAGTAGATAAAAACCACTGCTGTACACCAAACACAGCAACAGAAAAAGCCCCGATGACAAGGGTGAATAAATTCGGGACTTCATTGGCACATCTCATGTTCAGAGTCTGCATACTCGGCTAAATCCGCCGAGCATAAATTAGCGGTTTCTATACATCGCTCCAACGTAACCGGTACTCGCCAAGTTTGGCGGGGATCAGATAAATACTCACCGCTTAAAAAGACGTTAGAAAAGTTTTTCACTGTTGTTGTGAGCGTATTCTGAGTGGTAGGTTGAGTGAGGGCGTGTTGCAAAACCCACTGTCGAGGCTGCCCACGCTCATTGATAAAAACATCACCATGAAAGTACTCTGAGTACAAAGTGTCTAGCTCTTGAGGTGTGACTATTTTTGCCCCAAGGCCAACTCTAAATCCTTTGTAAGCCGAATGTTCGAGTAGGTCCAGTTGCCCAAAAAGCTGAAACAATAATTCATCTTTTACTTGCTCTTCAGTACAAGACAGCATTGGCTTTTGATACAAAAGCCCAAGTGCATCATCAAGCTTAGTCGCGGTTACCGATAAGCACGCCACCTCACCTCGAGATGTGTTTCTGGTGGTCACGTGATAGCTCAATCCCCAGGGAGAATCGAGGACTAAGCCAACCGTTCTATTTTTGAGTTCAGCAGGGATTCGAGAAAAATAAAACTGAAAACCGTGGCTCAAGACGTAATCATAACTTAATGCTGAACTGGTTTCTGAAAGTAAAGAGTGAGTAACATGGGCCGGAAGCGCAAAGACATAATAATCGGCGAGAACGGTACAGTCATTGTGTAGTCGCACACCATCCACTCGAGTCCGTGCTTTGTTGGGATAGATGGCCTTCGCTTTGTAGCCTAAGTGAAACTGAACACCCTGCTTTTGGAGATGGTGAGTCAACGGGTTAATAAGCGCGTCACTAATGGGTTTGCGCATTCCCAAGCTGTAGGCGTCTGGTGCCAAAGTATGCAACTCGCCTTCTTTATTGTTGAGTAAATCCAAAATCGCCAATGCTGGCGTATCATCAGTCGCTCCAATCCAACCTAGCAAGACTGAACGAAGGAAAGCGGCAAGGTGTGGCCTTGAGTCGTAGCAGAAGAAATCTCTAACGGAAACACCGAGTAATTCCTCTGTAGAATACGTTTGCTGCAATCGTTGCTTAAACCAAAACGTATCCGTTAGAGGAACTTGAGCATAATGCATTGAATAGGCGGACTTTGCGTCATCCCACAGTTTTTCTAAACGCGTAAAATAACCACGCTGAAACTGTATGGTTTTGCTACTTTGTGCCCAAGAAAATTGCACGATATTCTGAGGGTAAAGCGAGTCTAAACAAGAGCCAGCCCCTGAAGGAATTTCTTTAAGAAAATTAATGAGGTTGTGGTTTTTTGCGAAGAACTGCCGATGAGTAAGTTCATGAACCCTCCCCCCTTCATCTACCGTTCCGATACACTTTCCTCCGGTGTATAGCTCCTTGTCGTAAACAGAAACCTCAAAACCTCGTTTTATGCAGTTATGAGCCACAGTTAAGCCAGAAATTCCAGCACCGAAAATCGCCACTTTGGGACGTGAAGAGCCCGTGCAAGCACAGGCCTTCTCCCCCCTTTTATTCGAAGAGTAAAAAGTCATGTTCTCTCCTCGAACTATCGATGAAAGTTGACATGATTCGCGATCTCTAATCGATATAGATCGTGGTTCGGAAGTTGATTCAACACTGTACTGATGTCGAGCTCAAATGGACTATTCGCCAGTGAACGACACATAATCAGATCGTCACCCACAATCATCACTTTAGGTGTCGCACCTTCCCACACAAGCTGGGCTGAGAGGTTTAAGTCACTGATATTAATCCCACAGTCGTAAGTGCGAGAACGCAAAACACCATTTTCTACTTCGTACCCACCAACCAACACAATGGGATTCTGCACAGTAGGAAAGACAATCGCGTCATTTCCTCCAGCAGCTTGCTCGGTTGGGAAAGTAATCGCGTCTTCAGCGTGAACAAAAGAAGCAGCAAGAAGGGTCACGAAGCCAAGAACGTTTTTCATTATAATTTCTCCATTTTTATATTTATAGCGGGAATGTTCCCAAACGAGAATGTATATCAACTCCGCACTTACGACCATTGGCTTAAGGATTTTAATTTTGTAAGAAATACGCCATAGTCCAAAAATGCTAAATAAAAAATAAACTTAATAATTATCAGCACCTTGAATAAACAAAATGAATACTAAGCAGAGAATTTTAGAAGCTAAGACAACAAATATAGAAAGCCAGATATTGGAAAGGTTTTCGAAGGTTGGACAAAAATAAAAATAAACCTGATTAATTACATAACCTTTAAATGATAAATGCAACAAATAGTTGTTCGATGAGTTTACTTAGTAACACATTGAATATTAAAATTTTATAAAATAAGACAATCTCTCACCTAAACTTACGATAAGGTAACTTGACCTAAACTTTCGAAGTAGTTTTTACGAAGAAGAAAAGAGGGTGCTAGAGGCGGATTTGTTCGATGTGGATTGACCCAGAAAGGGAAGCTGCAACCGTATTGCCACAGAAAACATATGACCACCATACAAAGCGTGAAAAAAAAGGCTTGGTATCAACCAAGCCTTTTGAATTTCACGATTACTTCGTCACGCGACATGCACTTTGGGATATCTCGTTGACGATCAAAATCGCTTCGTCACCTTTGGTGTGCAAAACTAGCATTTGGTCATCAGACATATATTTTGCGCCAGAGGCTGAGCGAACTTGTTTGAGTTCAATCTCTCTCCCGGCATCAACGGTGATCAGCGCTTTTTCCTGAGCAAAGCTAGCAGCGAACTGATGGCCGTCGTCACACTGGTATTGATACTCAGGCGTGGTCGAGGCACAGCCACCAAGCGCAAGCAAACCACCTAATGTCAGTGCGATTTTTGCCTGCTTAGCGATCATTCTTCAGGTGCCCAAACGCGAATGTTCACGTCCAAATCCGCTGGCGCGTAAACCACAACAGGAAGCTTGCTGTTGTAACGGTAAAGGTCGCGTGTTGGCATTTGAACGAAAGTCTCTACCTTCTCCATGTCTTCAGGACAAGCCATTAATGTTGAGATGCCGCCTGCTGGAGAAGCGTCAACTTGGTAGTAAGTGTAACCCCAACCTTCTAACGAATGCTCGCTCACACTGCCGCCCAGAGAAACGCGGTTACAGTCTGTTTCCATCATTTTGCCAACCACAAGCTCAACGCGCTTATCTGCTTCGTTGCTTGCTGGGTCTACATAGAAAACGTGCTTCGTCATGTTCTCCATCTCTGGGAACATCTCTGCCGATGGGCGAGATACGTCATTTGCTGAGTTCATTGTCGAACATCCGCTCAGTGCCAATGCACCTGCGGCCAACCAAACTGCTTTCATCGTTTTTTCCTTTTTCATATGGATGGGCATATTGTAATGGGGAACGCCAACTTATTGTGAAAGTACGGTTTAAATTGAGGTCTACTCTCACAATTACGACGTCAATATCTTATCAGGTAATTCTAGCAAGGCTTCTCCGCAACCCTTGCAGACTATTTTCAACAAAGTTATGGTTTGAAGCCTTATTTGGTCGATGTTCAAGGAAGAGAGAATGACCACCTACCTTGCTGGCTTTACGCTTGGCATATCACTGATTCTTGCTATCGGAGCGCAAAACGCCTTTGTGCTGAAACAAGGCATCAAACAGCATCATGTCTTTCTGGTGTGCTTTATTTGTGCACTGTCAGATGCGATCTTGATTTCCCTTGGTGTGGCGGGTTTTGGCTACTTAGTGAAGCAGTTTCCGTTGATTGAAACCATCGCACGATATGCTGGTGCTGCCTTCCTAACTTGGTATGGTCTCAGCAGTTTACGCTCGGCATTGACGCAAAAGCACGTGATGAATCCTGAAGGTGATGCCTCCAAAAGTGCATGGCAAACGGCTCTGATCTGCTTGGCATTCACTTGGTTAAACCCGCATGTTTACCTTGATACCGTCGTGCTGTTAGGATCAATTTCTACTCAATACGAACCACACAAATGGCAGTTTGCAGTGGGTGCGGTATCGGCTTCCTTCGTGTTCTTTTTCAGCCTTGGCTATGGCGCTAAGTTATTGATCCCCATCTTTAAGCATGCTCGCTCTTGGCAGGTTCTTGAGTTCATTATTGGCTTTGTCATGCTGGCTCTGGCGATCAGCTTGCTGGTTTAGTGCGTATACTTTTCTCAATGCTCGAAAAAGGAACACGTCATGGCAAACCAACGCAACCCCATTGAAATCAAAGCCCTCGATCACGTGGTATTGAGAACAGATAATCTCGATGCGATGCTCCGTTTCTATCGAGATCTATTGGGATGTCCTATCGAGCGGGAGTTGCCAGACTTAGGGCTGACGCAGTTACGTGCTGGCGCAGCCATCATTGATTTGGTGACGGTTGAAAGTGAGCTCGGAAAGTTAGGCGGCAAATCGCCAAGCCAAGATGGCCGCAACCTTGACCATTTCTGCCTGCAAATTGCACCTTTTGAAGAGTCTGAGTTGCTTAAATATCTTCACCAACATAATGTCCACGTTGAAGAGTTTGCCGAACGATATGGCGCACAGGGCTTTGGTCGCTCTGTGTATTTAGAAGATCCAGAAGGCAATGTGGTCGAGCTTAAACCACAGGAATAACTTGTTGCTATTCCTAACTTTATTTCCTCATTTTATCGGTTAAATGCGGCTTTCTATTAAACCGTTTCGCCGTTGATTACGTATGTGTGTTCCTAAGCTTAAATAGGCAACCCTGATTAGGAACACACCATGACCCCCAACGACGACGCACTATCCAGAATCATAGAAATGGCATGGGAAGACCGAACCCCGTTTGAAGCGATTGAGCATCAATTCGGCTTGAGCGAAAATGGTGTTATCAGCCTGATGCGTCGCCACCTCAAACCCCGCAGTTTCAAGCTTTGGCGACAACGTGTATCTGGACGCAACACCAAACACTTAAAACTGCGCTCACCAGACGTGAACAGAGGCTATTGCCCAACGCAGTACAAACAACGTTGAGCCCTTCATAGAGCCTTAAATTGCAAACGCTATGCGCTTAAACCATAAAGTAAGGCGCACTGTCTCTCATGAACTCCGCCATAGAGGCAAGGTAATCCCACGTTTCTCGGTAGGTGTGGCTCATGCATTGCGTGAAGGCTTGGCACAGTGACGGATCTTCTTCCAACCACTGGCTGACGTGTTGCGCCGTGTAGGAAACCTGCCTCACCTCATCATCTAAAATCTGCTGAATGGTCGGTCGCATCTCTTTCAGATACGGGATATCCGATTGGTCGATAAAACTCAGTTGAGAAACCAATAAACACCAAGAACGAAGTTCGACAGAGTGAGCTCGGAAAAGGTGGATTTTAATGTCGTCGTAAAAGTGGCTGACATTGCTGAAATCGCTCGACTTATCTTCCTGATACACCTCAGTTTGGTAGCCCGTTAGAGGGATCAAGCTGGCGTACATGGCCGAGTGATTTCTGTCGTTTTGGCAGTGATGCATGATTTGCTGCTTCATTTCCCCTTGCGCGTAACGAGTGGCGATCATTTTGAGTCGCTCTGCACCCTCTTCTTCATTAATGGCATTGTGTAACAAGTAATACGCCATAGTTTGCTTGCTCTGAAATATCTCTCCAGTGAGTGCTCCCATCGCTTGAGGTGTGAGTGAGGAATCGGAATGTAGGTAGCTTGCAATCGAGGCTTTGTACTCTTTAGAGGGTACAAAGTTATTGTCTTCTAGCAAGTTATAAAGGCTGGTCTGTAAACAGTTCATGTCACCTTCCTTGATGGTGCTGCATCGCAACACGTCATGCTGACTACTAAGAAAGTGAGGTATTTATCAATACGCTCCTTGGAATGAGGTGGCTTCAAGCGGAAGAGTAGAGTTTGGGAATGATTTCGGCTCGGAGCGGCTGGCCAGCGGCGAGGTTAGGACAACTCTTAATGCTTTCGTATGAATATTTAACGACCTCATTGATTTATGAAGCATATATTTTGTTACAAAACAGTTAAATGATCATTTTATAAATGTTATGTATTGAAAATAGACAGAACGAAATGCGGTGTTATTAATGATTGTTTTATAAGGAAAATCAGCGTTGTCGCGCATTTTTCCCTGCATACAAATTTTAGGAAATTACAGAAAAGTAGTGTGATAACTCTATAAAAACCGGACAGTTTTCACTACCCGGCTTGATATTATTGAGCCTAATTTGAAGAAGATTAAGCGATTGCAGATGCTAGGGGGGTCATCTGCAACGCTTAATATTTGACCGTGTTAGTGACTCACCAACAGGTGTTACTTGCCCACAAAGCCGTTGTACAGCATGTAAAGGTGCGCAGCACTCCAAGAGAAGTTGTTTGCGCCCTGCACTGCACCCGTTTCAGGATTGTAGTTTTCCTGAATTGGCGTCGTTTCCGTTAGACCTTGTGCATTTTGGAACAGCTTATCAACCATTTGACGCGCTTCTACACCGTAACCGTAGTTGTCCATGCCACGAACGCCGAAGTAGAACTGATCCAGCCATACACGGCCACGCCAGTAAATGTCTGGTCCGTAAGCAGGGTTGTCCATCGACGCCGTGCCAAGTGGGATCTTCGGTGAGTTAAACTTGCTGGTATCAAGCATGTTTTTCACCACTTTATCTGCGTGTTCTTGCGTTGCTGCGTTGTTAAATAGTGGAGACCAACCTTCCGGACCCATACCGCGCTTCACCAACATTGGACCTGCACACTGATTGCTAAGGCCATTTGGTACCACTTCAATATCGTAATAGAAGCCAGTTGTGTCGTCGTACATACAACGGTTGATGTACTCTTTGGTATCAGCGGCTTTCGCTGCGAACTCTGCCGCTTTGTCAGCTTTACCCAATACATCGGCAATTTGCGATAGGTACAGGTTGTCTGAATACCAGTACGACGCTTGGTCTACCGACTCTTGCATGAGTGAGTAACCAGACAAGTTGTTTGAGTCGTCGGTGTTCTCGTTGAACTTCACTTCCCAGTCTTTCTTCGCTTGAGCCAGTTTGTCCATGTTCTCAACCGAATCATTACGGTAAGTCACGACAGAACCGTCTTCACCCATCATCATGTCGTAGGTGTTGTCGAAGCCGTTGGTGTTATGAGCGTATCGCCCCATTTGGTCAATCACTTCCGCTTCTTCTTGCGTTGGTTGCTCAGCCATACCTTGTAGATTGTCAATCGTATCAATGAAGCCAAACACGCCTGCGTTGTCACGACCTGACTCCCAACCCGCTGCGACTTTTGCAGGGATGCTCATTGCCGTGTAGTCACCAGAAGTCAACAATTCGTTGTATTTCTCGATGCCCGTTTCTTTGATCCACTTGTCGCCATTCGCTTCGTCTTTGTATTGGAACTTCATGTCATCGACAGACGCATCTGGTCCCCAAGAACCGTCATTCACGTCACCTTCGAAAACCGTGTGGATTGGATCTTTCGCTGCACCGTATTCTGGGATACCGTTCTTATTCGTATCACGAGCACGTAACCACCAGTCGTGGAACGCAACCAGCTTCGGATACATTTCTTCTAACCATTTTTGCGCTTCTTCTGGACGGTTATGCTCATCTTTCAGTGCGGTATACACTTCCCATACCGCCCAAGCAGCAAGTGATGGCTTGGTATTACGCTCATTCCAGTTCAGACCATCCGTCGCTTGAGGGAACACTTTTTTGTATTCCGCAGACATGCCTTCCCAACGTTCTGCCGGCAAGTTGTAGGTAACTACATCAAGCAAGTAACCTTCGTCCCAAGGGCGAACCGGATCGTCAGACTGCACTTGGTATTGGAATACAGTACGAATGTTTTCCATCGCCACATCTGGGTTGAAGTGAGACATCGCATAAGCTTGTTTCCACGTATCCCACGGCCATGTCATGTTGCCCGAGAAGTAAGGCGCCGTAACCGAAGGCGTAACAGTATCATGATCAATCGCACCCGCTGCACCACGCCAGTTTGCGTTTAGTGTTTCCATCGCTTTTACTGCAACGAATTCATGCTCTTTTGAAGCAGCATCGTTCGTAAGGCCGTTTGCTAGATACTCTTCCCAACGCATTGCTGAATCGTGCATGTAGCCTTTTGGATCGGCCATTACGTCATCCAATTTTGCAAATTCAGACGTTTGTTCTTCAGTGTTTTGAACGTGCGAGTACGCCGTGTAGAGCGTGATTTCTTCGCCATCACCTAGCTCTGCCGTTTGGACGAAGCCTTTCTTGTCATCATCGATGGTAGACGTTTCTGGTTTGATAGAACGCGTCACTTCGAACTTAGAATCGCCCGAAGTTAATAACGACCAAGAGTCACGAACCGCACCAAAAGACACTTCTACGCCGTTTTCTGTAGCGGCGATTTCACGTGAGTAAGTAGGGTATGCATCTTCAACACTACGCACTGTGCTATCGCTGTTTTTGTATAGTTCACCATCGTCAGCGCGGTAATCTTGCATCAACTCGCCGTCCCATTCGCCTTGAATAGCCAGCTTGTTCGGGTTCTTGATGGTGGTTTTAACAAGAGAAGTACGGTCTGTCACAAAGCGCATTTCGAGCTCCGCTTCGATGCCGTTATCTCCCGTGTATTTTTGAATCAATGCGCCAGGTTGTGAGTAAGCTTCTGTCAATTTGAGTGGCATAGGTTGACCATCAACCGTTAGTGCCAAACGGTCAAAACGTGCAGCCATGAATGACACGTATTCTTCCGTTAGTAACGCTGTACCACCTAAAGTGATTTCACCACCTTTAGTGTCTAGTGTGTGACCATGCCACGAGCCGTTATCGAACATAGGAATGTAGCGAAGGTGACCACCATGAAGATCACGCAGTGCCACTGGCACACCCGCACGATCGATCGTGTTATGGAATTCAGCCGCTTTCAGTGGCGCATCCACATTCGAGTCATTATCACTACTGTTGCATCCACTAAGTGTTAGAGCAACCCCGACAGCAATCGCACATAAAGAAGTCTTAAAGTGCATGTTATATCCCTCATTTATTGGCTTTTGGTCCTGATCAGGAGAAAAAAGGTCGAGACGTGCCCTGCCGATTTTCGATGATGAAGACTCAGCCTTATTTATTTCACTTTTGGATGTGAGAAGAGATCGGTTAATTTGTCTCTTCTTCGTTTGACCTATTTAAATAACAGGTCATTAATTTTGGATAATAGTGGGGCTTTGATGTATTCATTATCAAACACACCCACTTAATATAAATTCTTTATTTTGTGATTAAATAGTCACTATTTTTCATTCGCCATCGAGATGGCTTTTAATAATTCACCGTCAATATTCGGAATCGTATCCGAAAGGAATATCTGATTACCCGGCGTGGCTTTGTTGCTTAAATCGATGGAACTAAATCTAGAAGCTACGATCTGATCGGCTACACCCATCAATCGTCGTAG
>NZ_JAPHPY010000083.1:0-14316 GCF_026241575.1 Vibrio sp. Sgm 5 | reverse complement strand
TTAAACTACAAACCATCCTTGAAGGCTACGAACTCGCAATGTCTCTTGATCACTAGACTTGTGATCAAGAGACAGGCATTATCGCTGGGTTTGCGTTGATACGGCGACTAACAGTCAACCATTAACATGTTATTTGGTGCTCATTAGTTCTTTCTCTGTCAGGTAAGCTTCGATGATCTTTTCTGCTGACAAATCGATATCTTCCTTGGAAGTATGGCAACTTAGTACAGAAAACAGCATGGTCTTAAGCCCCTTATAACCAGAAGTCGATGGATAAAGAGTTCCCTCTTGTTGCAGTCGATGTACAACACGGGCCGTTAGCTCATTGCGATATTCCTCGCCTCCTTCACCAAACTGTGCTGAAAAACGATTCGACACCACATCGTTGAGGATAGTGATGCCATCCACTGTTGAAAGTTTTTCTGCCATACATTGTGCAAGCGCAGTACAACGGTCAACATGGTCTTCGATCCCCTGCTTACCTAATGACTTAAACGCAGCATAAACAGGCACACCACGAGCTCGACGCGAAGCACCAATCCCAAAGTTGATCGCATTGCGATCTGGCTTATCCATCGCATCATTAAGGTAGTCACCCATATTGCTGCCGCCCATCGCTTGAGCCAGCAAACTTGCGTTCTTCACGATGACCATTCCCGAGTCATAGGGCATGTTAAACCACTTATGACCATCTGTATCAATTGAATCAACTCTATCGATACCATCCAGTAGATAACGATGTTTGGCACTCGCTGCCGCCCAAAGCCCAATAGCGCCATCAACATGCAACCATGCATTACCATGAGCAGCAACGGCATCAGCAAGTGCGTGGAAAGGATCGAAAGCTCCTGAGTCGATACAGCCTGCTTGCGCGCAAACTAGGGTTGGCCCCTCAAGTGCAGTAATGGTCTCCATCAGGGAATCTGGAATTATGCGTAGGTTTTCATCCGTTGGAACTTTAACAATGTTTTCCAAACCGATTCCAATCATGGAAAGGGCACGTTTAATCGTTGAATGAATTTGATCGCTCACAACAACATTAATACGCGGCGCACCATACATACCTTGACTTGCCACATCCCAACCTGCACGTTCTAAAAGTGCATTACGAGCGGTAATAAGGCTTGTATAAATCGCCTCTTGGGCACCAGATGTAAAGCCGATACCCGAATTTGGCGCCAAGCCAAGTAGTTGGGTCATCCATTCTGCGGCGGTCTCTTCAACCACTGACAAAGCTGGACTAGCAACGTAATACGGTACATTTTGGTCCCATGCGCTCACCAGCCAATCAGCCGCCAATGAAGCAGGGAAAGAGCTGCCAATGGCATAGCCAAAGAAACGTGGTCCCCCCGTTGCGATCAAGCCTGCATCAACATTTTTAACCATCTCATTGATAACGACTGACGGTTGCGTTGGTGTCAATGGGAGTGCCCCACCAATCGCTTGTCTCAACTCCTGAGAGGTGATGCACTTGTCTACAGGTCGTTCATTTAATGACTCTAAGTAGTCAATGGCGTGTTCAAAGGATTGGGTAAGCGGTGAACGGTATTCATGGAATCGATGTGACATGTTTGCTTCTCTCTTTGGTTTCGATACTCCTAATCTTATGGATTGAGAGAAATATAAATTGTCACCTCGTGCCACCAAACTGAACTATTCCGTCGGCACACTCTCTTTAACCGAAATGTCACTTTATGCGCTAAGACGTAATAAAAGACGATGCCTTCCGATAAGCAGACGGCGTTACTCCCATTTTTCTTCGAATAAATCGAGTAAAGTTTGCTGTATCGGTATACCCCAATGACGACGCAATGGTTGTGATTGATAGATGTGAATCTTTTAATAAGCGTAAACTTCTTTCCAACAGTAATTCTTCAATGACATCGCTATAGGTGACGCCAGCCATACACAAGCGCCGTTGCAAAGTTCGTTTATTGATCCCCAAAATACGCGACGCGTCGAGAATAGAAAGCCGTCCCACAGAAGTATAAGGCTGAATGGCTAATCGAAAAGAGGGAAGAAAAGACGTTGGTATCTCACTAAGAGGCGCTTTCACAACAGATTGTCTTTTACTGGGCATACAAACCGTTTGGCTTAAGATGCTATCATCGAGCTGAATGCCTGTAGCTGCACGATTAGTATAGAACTGAATATGCTGAAGCTGAGAGCAGTTAAAAAACGGTGCCACCCCTGCGCACTTTAGACTCACATTCAACGTTTTTTGCTTAGAGTTCGAGAGCGCATCAACCAACTCATCCATGAAGATAACACTGAATAACTCAGCATATTGGTACCATGATTCAGCTTCACCATCTTTGTATCGAGCAAACCAAAGATGATTGTGGTAACGCTCAAGACCAATACGAGTGTTATTTGAGAACAGGGGAATCACACGGCAAAACTCTTCGATGCCTTCCGCTACCGTCATTGATGGAGTCAGGGATAACTGTTCTAAAATTTTAGGCACATACAAATCACGACACATCCCCCAGATGGTGTAAATAAAGGTTTCTGGTGAGCAAGATTTCCCAAACGCTAAAATAAGATTTTTAAGCGTGGTTTCAGGTAGAAACTCAACATCAGTAATCTGAAAATCTTCTGGCGCCCATGTTACCTTTATAAGCTGATGCACATCGACATCACTCCGCTTATAGAGCTCCGCTAAATAATGCACCCACTCCGATCTAACCAAAGGGACACCTTCAAATACAACCGTCATCCTCTGCCCTTCACTTTGTCTAAATGTCGAAAGGTAAAGAAACCAAAACCGCTTGTCTTGTCATTTCGCGACAACAGGGGGATTCGCATACACCATAAATGTGTTTTACGTACCGATGTATTTGAAGAGAGGCTTTACTGAACTCTCAAATGCACCGACGCAGAAATCACGATCGTATCTGCACTTAGCTTCGCAATTTGGAAAAAGCCACCCTTCTCTGAAAGCTGAGAAGCATTCAGTGAGTCGACGTCCAACTTCTTAAACCAATATGGCGCTAACGTGCATTGTGCCGAGCCCGTTGCAATATCCTCATCAATTCCAATTTTGGGTGCAAAATAGCGCAATACGTAATCGTTAGGGCCTCGTTGAGCGGTAACCATCACCGCATGGAAATCTCGGATTTGTTTTAGGCAAGTAAAATCGGGGTGGTAACCTTTCACTTGCTGTTCTGATTCCAACACCACAACAAGATCGCGAGTAGTAAACACATCAACTGCCTGCACTCCCGATGGCTCCAGATTTAACAAGCTTAAATCCAAACTCGTCGGCACTGGCTTACCTTCCCATGATGGAAGTGCCATTTGATACTGGCAACCATGCTTAACGATAGTAATGTCGCCATAATCACTGTGTAACTTAACAGAACGCTGCTTTAGGCGAGCAATCAAGGCCGCACCAGCCCCCATACTGCCATGACCACACAGGTTGATCTCGCTGGTCAAAGAAAACCAACGAATGCGCCAACAGTTATCGATATGACTAAGAAATGAGGTGACAGGTTGTGCGACACTTTGTGCAATCGACAACATCTCTGAATCACTTAACCAATGAGACAAAAACACCACGCCACAAGGGTTACCTTGCGCTTGTTCAGAACAGAATACATCGTAAACTTGGGTATCGATAACTCACCTCATATCGCTAGCAGCCAAAAACCATAATGTTCATTATTAACGCATTTTCCAAATTAGAGAAAAATACTATTTTTCATCCATTGATAGGGAAAATATCGTGCAACAAATCATTAAGCAAGTGTACACATATCAATAATTGAATTTAGAAGGCTATTTATCTCTCTTGCTGGTTTCAATATTTCGCTCAGATAACAAATCAAAGCAATGAAAAAAGGAAGCATGCAATGCTTCCTTAAACGTGTTATCTATCGTTAACACTCATCGAATCATTAGATAGAAAATAACCCCAGCAGAGAAACCAAGGATAAATATCAGAGACTTGCTGCGTTTACTTAATGCTTCCTTGCCTTGTTTTTGTGTCGCCATGATGACTCCTTGTCTTTGGCTGAATTAGCGCTTAAACCATTGTCTAAGCGAGTACGTGCTCGCTGATCATTTTGTTAAACGATACGAGGTCAAAAGAGCCCCTGATCTCAAACCGCACTCGCCCGACTTCACTTAGGAACAATTCAATTTCACAATCCAGATCAAGTGTGCCAGACGTTTCAACCGAGAAAGCGTTAATTTTGCTGTATGGCAGAGAAGTGTAATCAACTTTTGAACCTGTAATCCCTTGCACGTTGGCTGCGATAACGCGCTTGTTGGTGAACACCACTTGATCACGCACGGTCTTGAAGCCAGCAAAAATACTTTCTCCTTCAATCAAGAACTTGTGGAAATCGTCGCGCACCTTTGAAGTTTCAATCGGCTTGAGTTTGAATATGGATGAGTTTTCGAAATCGATCATGGTGTTTCCTCAGAACATGAGTGAATAAAATCAACTGCCAATTAATAGCAAAGTCTCTACCACGAGCCTATTGATTTTGATGACTTTTCTAACTCCATCTCGTTTTTGCTATCGCGCCGGCTTATTTCCATCCTTGTCGCCATTGTTGCGTGTCTTTCAAATCATGCCAATCTAGCTCGCGCTCTCGCTTGGTCATAACCGCTTCAATCACGCATCTCACGACGTTGCCTTCTTCATCAAACTCCATTTCTGAAATGATGAAGTGCTTCTCTTTGTTTTCCGGCTCTGTCGCAGTCCATTTGCTGCGAAGTAACTTTTTAGGGTGAATTCGATTCATAACACTCTGCCATTCATAAGAAAAAGTTTGCTTTTCATACGTATAAATTAGCAAATGCAATCACATTCAAAGTCGCTATTTTTTTCTTCAATATGGTGTTTTTTCTTATTGGTTTGATCTCTTTTTCTGATACTTCCTGTTACTTTGAGTGTTCAAACAAACACAACACATAAAACAACGACAATGAAAAAAACAACACTTTTACTTGCTTCCGTAGCACTGGCACTTTCCGGTGTTGCCCAAGCCGATAAGCTGGAAGACATACAAAAATCAGGCACCTTACGTGTTGGAACAACGGGCGATTACAAACCGTTTTCTTACTATGACGGCAAAAGTTATTCTGGTTATGACATTGATGTCGCCAACCACATTGCGGAGCAACTAGGCGTCAAATTGAAGCTGGTTCGTACCACATGGAAAGATCTACTCAATGACCTTGATGAAGGCAAATACGACATCGCCATGGGTGGTATCACACGTAAAATGCAACGCCAACTGAACGCAGAGCAAACACAAGGCTATATGACATTTGGTAAGTGTTTCTTGGTTGCAAAAGGCAAAGCAGCGCAATTCAATACGCTCGAAAAAGTTAACGACCCTTCGGTTAGAGTCGGCGTCAATATCGGTGGTACAAATGAAGCCTTTGCGGATAAAAACCTGCAACAAGCTCATTTCACCCGCTACGAAAACAACTTAGACGTACCGAAAGCCGTCGCGGCGGGCAAAGTTGATGTCATGGTGACAGAAACTCCGGAAGGGTTATTCTACCAAGTCACGGACGAGCGTTTAGAAGCGGTTCGCTGCGAAGACCCGTTCACCAAAGGTCAGTTTGGCTACTTGATCCCTAAAGGCGAACAGCGCTTACTGAATACGGTGAACTTCATCATGGATGATATAAAACTGAAAGGTATCGACGAGCAATTTATGCACCATAACTCGCTCAAGTAATTAACAGTCCATATCAAAACCGTTCAATTTTGAGCGGTTTTTGTTGCGTCTTAAGATGCTTCACGCCATATTGTAATGCTGCGCTAATTTTACCGCACTAACCATTCTGCTGATGGTTCTAATATCAACCATGATTAATAGGTAAAATATGAAATTCTCAAGCACGCTTCCTCAAACTCATGAACAGCTTCTAACTAAAATTCTTGCGGTATTCACTGCTGACTCACGCATTCTTGGTATTGGTGCAAGTGGCTCTTACGCCTCTGACTCCATGGACAAATACAGTGATTTGGATTTGGTCATCGCCATCAATCCTGAAGATTTTGATTCGGTAATGGCAGAGCGCTTTGCGCTTATCGACCAAGTAGAAGGTCAAGTCGCGGCTTTCACTGGTGAACACGTGGGAGAACCAAGATTAGTGATCGCAATCTACGCGCCAGATGCGATTCATGTCGATTTCAAATTTGTCTCTTTGCCGGATGCAGCCACTCGTGTTGATGACACAAAAGTGCTTTGGGAACGCGACGGGCAGCTATCGCAAGTCTTCGAAACTGCGAAGCCTCATTACCCACAACCGGATCCACAGTGGATTGAAGATCGCTTTTGGATTTGGCTTCATTACGGCGCAACCAAGATTGCGCGTGGGGAATACTTTGAGGCCGCGGAATTTTTATCGTTCCTACGCTCTGTTGCGATATCGCCATTAGCCCTGAAACAACAAGGGTTGACTCCTTCTGGCGTGAGAAAAATAGAATCACGCATGCCTGCGTTTGCGGCGGAGCTAAAACAAGCCGTCGCCATGCCAGAACGAGAAGCGCTAGTTCCTGCATTTGAAAAGATCGTAGAACTGTATCTATCGCTGCGAGACAACGAGCAAGTCAGTATTAAACCGGAAGCTCAGCAGCTTTGTATGGATTACTTCCAGCAAGAGCTGAAAAGCGAGTAGAGCAGGCACAGCATCGAAATAACGACACGTAAAAACAACAAAGGGGATATCACTATCCCCTTTTTCATCGGTTTGATTCGCTGAGAGCGATTACATCACGCACTCTTTTGCGGCTTGTGCTTTCTCAATGCCTTCTTCAATCAAAGATTTGGTTTCTTCGCTGCCGATAGATGACATCACTTTATCCATCACCTTATCCACTGTCGATTCAGAAGACGCTTCCACCAAACAAGCGTACGCATTGGCAATGTGTTCTTTCGCTTCGATAAGTGCTTCAGGGTCACTGAAATCCACATTCATTGCTTCTTCAACCGATGCCGCCAGTTCTTCTGCAGATTCCGCTGCATCACCAAATTGGTCCAGGTTAAACGCTTCTTCTACTGAATCCATCTGCTCTTGAACCGTATCAATCGCTTTGTTTGCGGCTTCTTGTGCTTGGTCAATGGCTTTGCTTGCGTCATCACAGCCGACAAGTGCCATTGCTAAAACCATTGTTGAGATTGTCTTTTTCATATTTGTTCTTCTAACAAGTAAATCGCTCATCATCACAATACGTGATTAGCCGGTAGATTTTAATTCAAGAGTTGTAAGAAGAGGAAACAGAAACGTTTGAAAACCCCAAAAACAAAGCCGCTACAATGAGCGGCTTTTGTATTTGCTTTAATATTTACTCAGGTGTTTAAGTAAACATTAAACCTGTCAGGCAATTCTTCCGTGGCTGATTGCCATCATTTCATCGTAGGTGCGTTGTAATGCATCAAACGTCCATTCGAAGTAGAGGCGACGTTCCATCAGTGGAGCAATTTGGTCTGCATCAAATGATTCGATCGTCAGATCAGAATACTCGACTTGCAGGCTGTTGCCGTCCGTACCCCAATCTTCGTACTCACGATTACCAATGAGATCGTAAAGGTTATTACTTAAGAAGCTGTATACCACTAAGAATGATTTTACTGCGTCTTCCGAAAAGTTAAGCATGCTCGCGACTTGCGCGACGTCATACGACTTTTCTTTATCACCTTGGTCAATATCAAGCCTCACCAATTGAGTTTCCCACGCTGCCAATTCACCGTAGGAATCCAAGACGTATTGGTTCAGTGCTTCGAACACATGAAAAAAGTCCTGGATCATTGAGATGTATTTATCAGACATAACGTCCCTTATTGTATTTTGTGAACGGACGATCTTCGCCGCCGTGTTATTGCTCACCCTAGCCAGTGGTTGTTAAAAGTTAGACTACAAGTTGCAACACCGCATACTGTACTTGTAATTTTGTTGTCATTTTTGAGTGATCAGTCAATTAATAGCGTTGGCTCGTCGATGCCCATGTAGTCACACAGTTCACGCTTAATTCGGTGAAAGTCTTGTACCGAGACAAAGCAATCGGCGTATTCTGTTTTACCATCAATGCCGATATAAACATGAGCAAAAGACTCGACCGTCGACGTAATTTTGATGGAATCATGGCTGAGTTCGAACGTAACAACTTGGTCCATATTCAGGTAACGACCAGATTCGATTTTTAGTGCTTTCGCCATAATGGGGTCCTAAGGTAACAGTGCAGATCTGGAAATAGGCAGCATCCCGGTGCTCAAATAGAAAGGCTTGCTAATTTGATGGTGATTCTGCCCCATAATTGAAGTGAGCCTACCACAAGCCCCTGCCTCCAAAATTAGAGTTTGACCGCACTTTCCTTTGGATTTACTTACAGATGAAACAGTTACTAAAAATCTGACCGCAAATTCACATACAAAAGAAAAACGGAGCGTATTTCACAGTTTCACGGAACAAAAAGGCCACTGTGATAGCGGCCTTGGTGAGTCATTAATTGACGTGAGTTTCACGCATTTATCTGGTACACCGCGAAATAGGTATCGGCTTGAATAACGTGTTTTTGGCTAAGCTGCTTCAAAGCCTCAACAGCGTTTGCGAATGGGTCATCTCCTGCGAATGCCTCAACCAACTTGTTGTAACGCTTTGAAGAAGAAAACAGTACATGCGCCAGCTCTTCAGCGCTGACTTCTAGCTCTACGGTCTCCTTGTAAACCTTCATCGCTTGGAAAGCGTCACAATCACTGAAGTTGATAGCGTGGTCATAGTTGGACTCCATCAGTTCCATCTCTATGCCTAACAGCTTGAGGGGCTTTTCGAGCAACACTTCAAAATCGTACACCACAACGTGCGCTGCAGATTGGCAGACGCGTTGAAGCTCAGTCACCAAAGCCGCAGACTTTGCGTAAGAAAGTGAGCCTGCAAACGTCACTACATCCACACTGTTGTCTGGCAGTGGCACATGCTCACCATCGCCGACATGATACTCAATACCTGCTGATGGTTTGGTTTGCTCAATCATTGACGTGCTTGGATCCACACCATGCAGTTGCTGACAGTATTTAGCCAATGCCAGTGTTGATACGCCCGTACCGCACCCAATATCTAATCCCAACTGGAACTGGGGTAACGCACCTAAGTTAGCTTGTAGGATGACTTGATGCAGCGGCGGACGATAAGCCGCGTAATGCTTAGAGATGGCTTGGTTGTATTCTTCGCTCACTGATGTTCTCCCAAAATCTGTCGATGCTAACTAGTCGTATAGTGTCGGATATTACTGTCACTCAAAAGCAAAAAGCCACTCATTTGAGTGGCTCTATCTCACAACTTTAAATGCTTTCTGATTTGGTACGATGCTCAGCCTCAAACCAGCTTATAGCTTGGGTTCGGCTTCGAATTGCTTAAGGTCATCAGTAATGTCATTCCAAGGTGCTTTGGATGCGACAAAAATATGGAAGCTTGGCTTATGGGAAGGCACATCATCAAGAATGCCCAAGCGCACATTGACGATACCGTTGTTTTTCTTCGAATAAAGGCTAGAGCCGCAGTGACGGCAGAATGAGAGTTCGGTATTGGCGCTCTTCTGATAGGTTTGGATGTGTTCCGCACCCTCAATTACAATCAGTTTATCCAGTGCAACGCCACCCGCTGACGAGTAATCGGAGCCAGTAAATTTGCGGCATTCAGAGCAATGACAATTGCCCATGTATTTGAATTCATCCGCGACTTCGAGTTTCACCTTGCCACACAGACATGAGCCTTTGAGTACTTCCATTGTTAAGTCCTTCTCTTTATTGGAATGTCAGTTACCGAATCACCATGCCAGTCCAACACGACGAAATAAAGACAAGTAAGTCAGGTTTGCAAAAATGGAACGAAGAAAACCACCGCACTCTTCCATAAGCGCAGTGGAAAACAACTAGGACAAGTCGTTGTTTTTTTTTTAGAAGCGTAACTCTGCACTTAGCGCGTAGCTGTTCTCAACAACTTTTGCTTCGTACATGGTGTACTCAAGTGCAACGCGGGCTGGGCCCAATGTCACACCTGCACCTACGCCGTAGTAGATGTCGTTCGTGTCACCAAGGTTCGTTTGGAAGTGACCCATACCGACACGACCGTAAACGTCGAAAATAGTGATTGGTAGTGTTAGTTTCGCACTTGCTAGCCAAGCATCAGAGTAGATGTGCTCGAAGTCTTTGTGCGTATCGATGAAATCTGCATATCCACCTTCAATCGATAGTAGGTCGTTAAACTGGTAACCGATGTAAAGGTTGTAACCGCTGTTTTGGTCACTAAAGTCTGTGTTCTCGTTCTTTATTTGGTATTCAGAATATAGGTAGCTAGCACCAATGTATGGGTTAGCAGCAGCTTGTGTAGCAAAGAAGATAGCAGCGATTGGAAGAATAAATTTGTTCAGTTTCATTTCTTAATAACTCTCAATATAAAAGGTTGACTAACATTCCCTAATCCTTCAGTACGTGATGCTCATGCATCGAATTTTTATTTCCTTATTGCAAGTGACTTCAGGGAACGTTGCGCCTTTTCTCTTTTAAGAAGCTCGCCCCTCACTTGCGGTGTGGGATGCATCATCCTGTGTTTTCGCCGCTGTGACATAACGTAAAGCTCAGCAGTTAATAAAACTTCATCACTGGCATATAAACAAAATATAAAACCAATAAATACATAGAGTTAAACATCAAAATAGAGGGTAAAACAAACAAATTAATTGGAACTTTTCTTCCATTCAGCGTTGATTTCCTAGGTAAAAAGGAACGCATTAAAGGTAGGGAGCGAAAATTAGCGTTCCGATAACGAAATGTGTCGAAAATCACGTTACTCGCACTTTAAATTGTCAGCAAAATCATTCAATTGAGACTACATTTACTCAATGAGATGAATAAAAAATAGAAGAGCGAGCGTGAATGCCTGACAAAAACATCAGTTTTATCGTAGATGAGTGGCGTTTTGTGCCAAATGAGGGGCAAATACAGTTTGCTGACTCATGCATTACGATTGATAACCGTCTCTCAAAGTTGCTTGAGTTCTTATGTCTGAATCCAGGACTGACTCACACGCGCGATGAACTTATCGAGCAAGTCTGGGGCGGCAGTGTATTGACCGATCAAGTGGTCACCCAAGCGGTATTTGAACTCAGAAAAGTGCTGAAAAAACACAGCCAACAGGAATGCAGCTACATCGTCACCGTACCAAAGCGTGGGTATCGATTTGATGGCGAAGTAAAACTGGAAAAAATCGCGATACAGAAACCTGAAGATCAGGTCATTGAAGAGGAAGAGTCACAAACTGAAGCCTCGAAACCCGCAGTAGAGGCCGTTGAATCTCGCCCTAAAAAGAGCAAACAACCCATCTTAATTGGCGCACTTTCTTTGATTGTTCTTATTCAGGCGGCATTTTTACTGTTTCGCGCAGACGACCAAAAGCCGAACCCTGATTCTCACACCGGGCACTTAAGCCATTACGAATTTCGTTATGCAGTATTGAATGTCAGTGAGGATGTGAAAGCACGACCAGAACTGTACGGTATCGTCATTAAGTTCATGGAACACATAGGGTTTTACAGCAATATTCGTGTGGTCAAATCCAAAGAACACAGAAAACTCGCCGCCGTAGAGTTCAACATCTCCACCAGCAAGAGCAGCGATGGAAAAAAGCTGCGTTTGTTGTTCCAGTATCACAATCGCGTTTCAGGGCAGACTCATTTGAATCGTCGTTACTCGACCAACTTTGAACGGTTTCATCAAACTTTCCCATCCATGATAGATGACATGCTACGCGCGATGTACATTGAGGTGCCGGAAGAAGAGTTGGAACACAATGTGTCAATCTTCCCTAAAGATCCAGAAGCAGTAAAAGCTCTGATGTCTGGGACGGGCGCTTTGTACAACAACGCTGGCTATGAAAATGCGATGGCGTATTTTCGTCAAGCAAAAGCCCTCGCACCAGATAATGCCTACACCATTTCGGTAAGCTACATCGGTGAAGTGTTAAGGGTGTTTACCAAAGACGAAGCCAATAAGCAGCAAGTGATTGAAGCACTCAACAAGGAATATTCCTCTTCCTTGTCTGAAGTTTTGAAGCGAGGGAATAACCCAAGAGTGTGTGAAGCCAACGCAATCTTGGCGCTGTCGGAAGACAATCCGGATAAGGCATCACAAATACTGTTGTCGATTCCGTACAATCAGCAAACGTCATTAACTTATCTATTACTAGCGAAAGCGGAAGAAGCTCGCGGTCACACAAGCGGGGCAAAAGAACTGTATTTGCAAGCGACACAAAATACGTCGTCGCCAATTGCACTGAAACTTGCGGGTCCATTGTTCTTTGACAGCAACTTGGACACCATGATTAAAGAATTGCAAAGCGTAAAAAGCGAAGCTAACCCATAGTGGTTAGCTTCGCATTAAAGTTTAGAAGTACTGTCCTGCCACACGTCGAGAAGCAGGTTGTCGGCTGATTAAGATATGGCATAGCTCTAGCAGCAAACCAAACGCGAGCGCACTGTAAACGTAGTGCTTATCGATGTTCAGCCCCAACCCTTCAACAATCAGCAGCGCACCTAATACAATGAGGAATAGCAGCGCGAGCACTTTCAATCCTGGATGGCGAGTAATCACAGCCTGTACTTTATTCGCCATCAACATCAGAATCACGCTTGAAGAGATAATCACACCAGCAAGAATGGTGATGTCCTGCGTTAGGCTCGCCGCGATAATCAACGAATCGAGAGAAAATACCGCGTCCACCGCAATAATCTGCAATATTACCGTGCCAACTTGCCCAGCAAAGAATTGATGTGGTGGAGTTTCAATAGGCACGACCCATGCCCAAAGCTCTTTGATGCCTTTAAACAACAGAAATGCACCACCAACAATAAAGATAAGATCATTACAAGAGAGTGATACCCCTTGGTATTCGACAAACGGTTCTTTCCAAGACAGCAACCAAGATACCGAAAATACCAGCGCAATGCGGTTTAACACCGCTAACCCGATACCGAGATTACGTACGCGTTGGCGCAAATGAGGAGGAAGACGCTCAGTCATGATGGTAATAAAGACGATGTTATCGACACCCAGAATGAGTTCTAACATGAGTAAGGTGCCGAAGGCGATAAAGTAGTCGAGATTCATTATTTAAGTTCTCTGTGCAAAGTACGAAAGAATAGTTATTCAATATCCACTCTCTCCTAAGCAGGCACTACCTTGCGCTCAAATCCCCTCTCTAACATGGGGAAGTCTGTATTCCGTTCTTAGGTGCTTTGGGTGAGTTGTTCCCTAATGACGCGCTTATGAGTAGCGTCTTTTCATTGCTTTGTAGAACACGTAAAGCAATTTGATCGCGATAAGTGTCATCACTTTCTCCAAGGTTGTGGTTAATCAGAGGAAGGCTATTGTATTCACCCGTTTCATAACCACATCACAAAGCACTTAGAAAAAGATAAAGAAAATATAAAGCAAATAAACACCTTAATTTCATAGCTTTAAATAAGATTAAAACCACCAAAGGTGAAAAGTTCGTACCAAAAGAAACGGTTTCTTTGGCTTATAAAATGGCATGAGAGAGATATGATTTTTTGCTGAGAGAGACTTGACGCTTTTTCCGATGGTTGACCGTACACTCGCCCTATAAAGAGGAGAACGTGATGCTGTCATCGATTGAACAATTTCTACAAATCCTGAGCGACTACGACATACTGCTCGGTCTGATTTTCATTTTGGCTTATCAAATCTTCAGTAAGATCGCGACGAAAGCACTCACTACGTTAGCGCGGAATAAAAAAGTCAAACCACCAAGAATATTATTCATTACCAGAACGGTGAACATTTTGTTGTTCGCCTTCTTATTTGCTACTTTTTTGCTCGTGAGTGGCATTGGCTACGGGAATTTTTCTATCTTCCTTTCTTCTGTGTTTACCGTGCTAGGCGTGAGCTTTATTGCTCAGTGGTCAATTCTGAGCAACATCACTGCTAGCTTTCTTATCTTCTTCGTCTTCCCTTACCGTGTAGGCGATAACATTCGTATTGATGATGGCGCAGGAATTGAAGGGATGATCATAGACATTCGTTTGTTTCATACCTTGATAAAGCATGAAGACGGCGACTTTTCGACTTACCCAAACAACCTCTTGCTACAAAAGAACGTCACCAAGAGAACCTATAAGAATGCCGTTGAACCCACTCTACAAAAGGTCACCGACGTAGATATCGATGTTGGTGTCGGTGTTGATGACCTTCAGAGGCTTTGTTGCTTAAATCGATGGAACTAAATCTAGAAGCTACGATCTGATCGGCTACACCCATCAATCGTCGTAGC
>NZ_JAPHPY010000082.1:0-14400 GCF_026241575.1 Vibrio sp. Sgm 5 | reverse complement strand
GTTCTCTCTTGGTTGAAAGATCTGATCGCAGAACCAGCTTTTAGTTCACTTCTATTTTTTTATCCCGAGTTCAGGTTCCTTAAGTAATATATAATTGAAGGGCAAATAGAATGAAAACAAAGCAAACCATAAAATTAGTCAACAACGTTAAGGCTTAGTTAATAAAGTATTCAATATGGACGCGATTCGCAAAGTTTATCAGTACGCAGAACCAAACCTAACGCTAGTAGGATGGATGGGCTTTGTTGGATTCCCAATCTATTACGTGGTGTGGGAGTTTATGTTCCCGCAACCCTATGAAAATCTACCGCTACGTTTACTGTGTTCCGTTTTGTTCTTCGGCATCATTGCTCGTAATCGTATGCCTTTTCAATGGCGCCGATATTTACCTGCTTACTACCAAGTTGCGGTCACACTTTGTTTACCTTGCTTCTTTTTCTACATGTTGTTGATGAATAATTGGTCCAACGTGTGGGTCATGTCCTTTATGTCGGCGATATTTCTGCATATTTTGTTGGTACATATTACGCGAGTAATGTTTGCTCAAACATTTGCCGGGATTGGACTAGCGACGTTTTTTGCTTGGGTTGCTCAAGGTTTCCATTTAGAACTCACGATGGATTGGACTCACGTGCCAATCTTTTTGTTTATTTACCTGTTTGGCAACTTGTTTTACTTCCGTAATCAGGTCGAGCACGAAGCAAAGGTTTCTTTGGCTAAGTCTTTTGGGGCTGGTATCGCCCATGAAATGCGCAACCCTCTTAGCGGCTTACTAACGTCGATTGATGTTATTCAATCCGTGCTGCCCAACCCTAAACAGGGGAGGAAAGAGCAATATGTTTTAAATGATGAAGATGTGACACTGTTACGGGAAGTGAGCGATGACGCAATGAACATCATTCACTCTGGAAACGAGACGATTGATTTGTTGCTTACCTCGATTGATGAAAATCGTGTCTCTCGCTCAACATTCAAGAAACACTCGGCACAAACTGTCGTGGAGAGTGCTATCGAGAGCTTCAGCTATAAACGTTCGACAGACCGTTTTGCTATCTCTTTGGATGTAAGAAGTGAATTTGATTTCTTAGGTAGTGATACGTTGTTGAAGTATGTGATGTACAACCTATTCAAGAATGCCTTTCATCATCGCAGTTCCGAAGATTTTCATATTCACGTCACCATGTACAGTGATGAGGTCGTGAACCAAATTGTTGTTACGGATAACGGTTCAGGTATTCCGAGCGAGGTGATTCGCAGCATCTTCAGAGATTTTTACACGACCGGTAAATCAGGTAATTATGGATTAGGATTGCCATTTTGTAAGAAGGTGATGCGTTCATTCGGCGGCGACATCAAGTGCCAATCAGAAGTTGGTGAATGGTCTCAGTTCACCATGACGTTTCCACTGATTACCTCAAACTCGGTTAAAGAAATTAAAAATGAGCTGACCAAGCTGAAGACCGTTTTAATGGTTACGGAACAAAATATATTGGTTGCAAAAGTTACTGATATTGCGCGCTTTATGGGGTTTGAATTGACCGTTTTGGATATTGCGTCAGCCCTCAAGAAGAAAGAATATGAGTTCGAGTTTGACCTTATTTTTGTTGATATGGAAAGCTTGGATTCTAGAGGAAGTCACCTCGATAAAATTGAGTCTTTGCTATCGTTCACAGAAGCTCGTATCGTCTATTTGTTTGAGCACCATCCAATAGAACGAGTTCGTAATGTGAGTTTTGACGCGATTTGGGTCGAAACTCAAGCGTGGCTCTTGAACACCAAAGCCACTATTGACCGTTTGCTCTATGATGCGAGCTATGTTGTCACAGCACTGCCAGTGCGCCCTTTAGACGCGACAAATAAGCGCACGATAATGGTAGTTGATGACAATGAATCTTTACGAAAATTCACCGCAATGTTGTTAGAAAAGCAAGGTTTTGATGTTATTCAAAAAGAAGATGGACAACAGGCTTTAGATGCGTTGGATACTGATAGCATCGACCTTATCTTGATGGACATTGAGATGCCAGTAATGGATGGCGTAGAGGCGTCACGACGTATTCGTGGGGCAAATAAAGCGTATTCGGCTGTACCTATTATTGCACATACTGGTGATAGTTCTCCGGTAACATTAGATAAGATTGGTTCTTCTGGGATGTCTGATTTTATTGTTAAGCCCGCAGATAAGAACCGACTCTTCGATAAGATTGCAAACTGGATCTAACTGAAATCAATAACGAGTAGAGCTCAGCAACACGCTGAGCTCTTTTATTTTAGCGGCAATATACAAGCTTCCATTCAAAAGGGCCGTTGTCTTTTCTTATTATACGAACTCTAATTCTGGATGGTTAAACGCCTCCTGGCATACCGTAAGCACGTGGTCGATGTCTCGTGGTGTCATATCGGCGTTGATCGAGAAACGTATGATGTTTTTGTTCTTTCCTGTTGCAGGGCGACAGAATACTGCGCCAAAAACATCACGGTCTTCGAGAAAGTCACGCACACGTTCAGTATTTCGTTCGCTACCGCACTCTAAGGCAACAATTTGAGATTCGCTCCGAATATTAAACCCAATCTGTTTTAATCCAGTTCTGAGCTCTTTGGCGCGCTGAAAAAGGTCTTTACGTTTATGATCGGACCCTTTAATGACGTCCAACGTTTTCTCTAAGCGAATCACTTCTTGAGGCAATACCGTCGAGCTAAAAATCGCTGGATAAGCAACAAAAGGAAGTGTTTTCGCGAGTTTTTCTGGGCCGAGAATCGCTCCTGCTCGATAAGCAAAGGTTTTTGCCAGACTGACAGTAATGAAATCGACTTTATCAGTGAGTTCCAGCGCTTTTACCAAGCCAGAGCCATTAGGCCCGTGTGTTCCTAATGAGTGGGATTCATCCACCACTAAAGCACAATCAAACTCACGCGCCATTTCGTAGATGTCGTGGAGTGGGGCGATCGTACCAATCGTGCTATAGACCGAATCTACCACGATTACGCCTGAGCCATGACGCTGGATCTGCTTACGCAAGTGGCTCATGTTGTTGTGCATGAATGGATGCGCTTGCGCTCCTGCTGCCCGAATACCTTCCCACAATGACATATGCGCAAAGAAGTCGATATAGACCGGTGTTTCAGGCGGACAAATGGTCTGCAGCAAACCAATGTTAGCAGCCCATCCCGATTGGGAAAGTAAACAACTGCCCATACCAACATAGTCGGCTAACAATGCTTCGAAAGCAGGCTTGGAGGACTCGTCTTGTAAGAAGATTGCTGACATCACCACGTTATCGTCGTGTTCAACGATCGCATCCCGATGTGCTTTCTGGATTTGTTCGTTATGAGACAACGCTAGGTAGTCATTACTTTGCATTATTACCGCGTTACTTTTTGGACGTTTACCAAGAACCAAGTGCTTTTGGTTCTCGTTTTGTTCAATCAAATCTTGAAGGTAAAAATCCAGGCGTTCCTCAACAAAAGAAGGAAGTGGTTTCGTTTTCGATTTATCACTCATAATAAGTTCTCTTCGTAATACAGAAAAACGCCAGCGCTGACAGCTATATAGTTTGACGAATATGAATGAACTGTCATTAGTCAAGTTGCATAACTTTGCGTGTCCTTGCAAACTCGGCATTTAAGGGTTGGGTGAGGTTTGTAACTCCTTACCATTCGGGGTCTAACTAAGATCGTGCTTGAAAAATAACCGTTAATTTACGTAATAAAAATTAATGATTTTGTTTGATATTTCCTACAAAACTTAACGACGAAAGCAAATTACAAAGAGAGAAAGAGGGGGGCTTTTAGAGGTCTTAGTTCCACAAAATGTGAGAACGAATGTCTGACTTTTACGAAAAGAAGAATATATTTTTGATACAAAAAAGGCGCGATAAATACGCGCCTTCAAAACGATGAGTATTGAACAAGTGTTGGTTAGCGTTTGTTACGAAGGTAACGCTTGCGACGCTCTTCTTTACGCTTGGCTTTTTCTTCTTTTTTACGCGCGGTTTCGATTTCTACTTCGATTAGCTCTTGAGTGATCATTTCTGGAAGCTCTAGAGTGATTTGACCTAGAGTGCCTTGACGCAGCTCGTGAAGAAGGATTTCAGATACTTTGTGAAGGTCTACACGTCCACCCGCACGTAAAGCACCGCGACGACGCCCGATCTCTTCCATTATTTCGATATCAGATTCAGGAAGCTCTTCAATTTGGTAGCGCTCTTTTAGTCGTTCAGGGTAATGAGCGGCTAAGTATTCAACGGTATAGAAGGCGACTTCATCATATTCCATTGCCGTGTCTTTTACTGCGCCAGTTGCTGCCAAACGGAAACCACTGTGTGGGTTTTCTACTTTTGGCCACAGGATCCCCGGAGTGTCAGAAAGAACGATACCATTTTGAAGGTTAATACGTTGCTGACGACGTGTAACCGCCGGTTGGTTGCCTGTTACTGCGATAGTTCGACCCGCCAAAGCATTGATAATGGTCGACTTCCCAACGTTGGGGATACCCATGATCATGGTGCGGATGTTTTTGCCGATTTCTTCGCGATGTGGAGCAAGCTTACGTACTAACTCCATAATTTTTTGGACTTCGGGCTGTTGAGAGGTAGTAATGGCAATCGCTTTTACGTTGTGTTCTTTCTCGAAATGGTCAATCCAAACTTGGGTTAACTCTGGATCCGCGAGATCACGTTTGTTCAGCACTTTTACTACTGGCTTATCTCCCTTGAGCTCCGCGATCATAGGGTTTTCACTACTAAAAGGGATACGAGCATCAAGAACTTCAATAATGACATCTATTTGAGGGATTGCTTCTGCAATCTCTTTTTGGGCTTTATGCATGTGGCCCGGAAACCACTGGATAGAGTTGTTAACCATCTGAAAAATCGCCTTATTGTTTCATGGTTATGCTGGTGGGCTATTCGTCTTATTTACATCACTTATGAAGATGTTAAGGGAGTGGGGCTAATTATCACCACTCGTTACCACTACAGCGAGCATGTGATGATCTTAACACTTTATTGGGGGAGCGGAAATGTTAGAGCAAGAGTGACAGGAAGATATTTAACGACTTAAGCACTGCTGGCGCTCCGATTTGGTCACTTTCGAATCGAAGCTCACAGACAGTGACGAGATTTTAGGTATTCACTAGCCAAGTTCTGTGTTGCGATGAACTGAAAAAAGAAACCAAAACGATATTAAGAGGCGTATTTATGTAACTCTTTAATGAGCTCTACACGCTCTTTTCTTGCCGCCAACATCATTTGCATGTTTACGGGGGGAGCAGGGTTGGTTCTGATTCGACGAGCATAATCAACAGGAACACCATCAACGATCAGCTCTAAATGTAGGTGTGGACCGGTTGTTCTTCCCGTATTACCTGTTCGGCCAATGGTTTGTCCTTTAGTGACATTGTCACCCACACGAACGTCGCTACTAGATAGATGTAGATAACGAGACATTGAGCCGTTGGTGTGACGAATATTAATGTAGTTGCCCGCAAAGCGGTTATACCGTGATTTAACAACAACACCGTCCGCAATACTCTGTATCGGTGTACCAATTGGGACTGCGTAATCGGTGCCCAAGTGTGGGGCAATCAATCCAGTGACTGGGTGTTTTCGTTTTAAATTGAAACCAGAGCTAACTTTGTGCTTTTTTGCTAGTGGAAATGAGTAATATGGCTTGCGAATTAGCTTATTGCCATATTCATCGTATGCGTTGTTGTTGCCATCACTAATAACGAAAAAGTTTCTTTTACTACCGGAATAGTAAAAAGAACTAATGTATTTTTCGTTATAACTATTAGTTCGGGTTTTTATTGAGAATTTATCGCCTTTTCGAACGGAGCCAATAATGTCAAATTCGTTTTCAATTAATTTCAGTAGTGATTTTATTTCTTTTTTAGATAATCCAGCGTTTATCAGAGATGTTACAAACGAGTAATCAATGCGGCCCGTTTTAATGGTCGTGCGACGAAAGTTAGTTTTGTATATTTGGCGAATGTTGCTGTGATTTACTACTTTAGGAACAATAGCTTGAATCTCATTCCTGGGGGAGAGTAATTGATGGGTAACTGACACTCCCGTAACGATCGCGAGCGCAATGATAACAAGGGGTAGAGCAAAGTTTTGCGCATGCTGTCTTAATGTTAAACTTGTCATTAAAATAAAACTGTGCTTAGAGCCGAAAAATTGAGGGGAGTATAATATTTAAAATAAAATCTTACACGCCGTTATAGCTAATTCCTGTGTTTTTACTAATTAAATAACGATAGATGTGAAGTAGCGCTGCTAAAGAGGTTTAAAACTACCTATTTTCTTAGCGTTTATGTTTGATTTTATGGTTATTTTGTCACGTTGAGAAAATCCTAGACAATAATATAATCGCGGCAAAATATACTCTGCCAAATTACTATGTTCACTAAAAATACGCTAAAACCAACGTTAGGTCTCATGGCTGCTTCACTTTTATTGAGTGCATGTGGCGGTGGGGATGGTGGTGACAACACACCGCCAGCTAGGAATACAGGAAGCATCTCAGGTAACGTTTTTGACGCTCCGGTCAATGGCGCCAAGATCGAGGTGTTTGAATACAAGGATGGAAAAGTCGGCAGATTGCTTGCAAGCACGACTTCTGATGCCTTTGGTGATTACAAGCTTGAATTTGAATCCTCTTCGATGCCTTTGTATGTCGTCGCGCAGCAAGGTAGCTACACCGATCCTCTCACAAAAGAAATTGTGTCATCGAGTGCGGGCAAGACTTTGCGCCTAGAAGGGGTAGTGAATTTTAGTGAAGGTAGTGATCAGAAATTAATGCTCACACCACTGACTAATATCGTTTCTGGTTTAGCTAAGTATAAGATTTCTGGTGGGGAATCTGGCTCAGATGCGGTGTCTGAAGCCTTAGATAGTATCAATGGGATGTACGGGTTCAATGTCAATGAAACCACTCCAATTGACATAACGAAAGGTGGTCAAAGTAGCTTTGCCACTCCTGGTCACCAATACGGGGCTTTGCTAACAGCATACTCTTCATTTTCTTATGACCTTATTAAAAAATACGAACAGTCAGAAGATAACGTCTATACCTCAATGCATTTTGCTGACATTCAATTTCGTGATGTCATCGCTGATGGTCTTCTAGACGGCTTAGAAGTCAGTGACTCGACAGGTGCAGTGACGCCGCTTACGTTTGGTCAGCAGAGAATTACCAGCGACGTTTACACTCAAGATCTTTCTCAACACGTTTTGATTGTAGTGAACGATCCAGAGCTTAATATCTCAGGTACGGACGCTGATGATTACGTTGCTTTTAGTCAAAAAATTAATGACTTGGGAAGTCATGGTACGACCGATGGTGTTATTCCACCACGCGATGAAACCGAAATCGATACAACACCACCAACCGTAACGCGCACCGATAGTGATGTATTAGCAAGAACAGATAGCGTAGATATCAGACTTAATGACGATATCGGTGTTCAATCTGTTTCTGCTTATGTGGAATACCAATTACATGGTGCTTGGTCAGGCGAATTCAAATGTAACGACCAACAGACTTCTGGCAGTGAGTTTTGTTCGGTAGACGCAAGCGAATTTGAAGTTGGTGTTCGTGAAACAAACATCAAAGTAAGTGTCGATACAAAAGCTATTGATGCCGTTGAGGTTGACTCAGAAACCGGCCTTTCTAACGTGACTGCTGCTCGTTTGGTGTTTTACACGGCAGATGTTTTAGGCAATGAACTTGTTCCTGGTAGCAATTCAGGTCATTACGTTAATTTTGAGTGGGATAATGATGCACCTGTCATTTCTGTTACTTCGGCAAGCGCTATTAACAACGTAGTTAAAGAGTACGTATTAAAAGGTATAGTAAAAGAAACGTCTCAAGACATTAAATCTGTCAGCGTTTCATTTAAAAGCGGGCTACCAGAAGATGTGGCTTGTACTCCTGTAACGGCAGAGTCGGGCAGTGCTTGTGAATTTAGTAAAGCCTATTCGACGGACGAATTCTTATCTACGACTACGTTCGATGTTAAGGCTACTGATACCAAAGACAACGTCGGTGAATACCAGCATGCAGTAAGCCGTGACGATCAAGCCCCTGCTCAGATCATTACATACCCTGAAGGGACATCGATGAACTACGTTAATGTGACCGTCGATGGAGAAAGGTCTACGTACGAAGGGGTTTACACGCAAGATACTTATACATCAGACAATGTACAGTCGAGTAGAGACTACTTGAAGATCGATTATGTCTATGCTGCTTCTGGCCTGAAATCAATTGATGGCGTTGATTTCGCGAACTTTAACGTTAACCTGTTAAAACAGAATAAGATCCCTTACGTACGAGTTCGAGTTTCCGATGTGAACTCTGATACTGTGTTGGGCTCAAGTGCCGACAAGCTTAAACTAGTCGTGAAGTACTACGTAAGCCAAAACAATGACAACAACTACGCATTTCAAAACACAACACAAACCTTGGCCTCGACGGACACTATCACTGCGAGTATTCCTCACGAAACTATTTTAGATAGCGAAGGCAGAGTCGATGAAGTTATTTACTACGTCCCTTTCGTAAAAGAGGTGCTTGGTGATGGTTTTAAAAACGTTTCAGAAAACGCTAGCCAAAAACTGGTGATTCAAACCATCGACGAGTCCGACAACGAAAGTGCGACGCAAGAAGTTTACTTCCGAAGCAGTTTTGACCTACCGACCATGACAGTTGTAACGCCTTTCATTGGGGCACGTGTGCAATTAGAAGGTTTGAACCCAAATGGTGAATTCACCTCTCTAGCAAGTTGTACCACTATTCAGCAGCCAGAAAGTGATCAAACTACCGCGCTTGATGTTGCTTCGTGTGAGACCACGACTGACGTTGTCAATTACGATTTCATGCGAGTACGTTTAATTGGTGTAGAAGGGACGGACCCTCACTACTATCAATGGAAAGACGATGCAGGCGCCAAAGCGAGCGTTAATCTAAACAATGCCAATATCGGCGCATATTTTGAACTTGATGGTTCGAATACGTATTACGTGACCGAGCTTGCCACTTACCAGACAGGTTTGTTTGATTACCGTTGGAATCAGGTAGAAGCTGGTGACAAAACGTCAGAACGCGCCTCGCAAATTCTTACGGATGTGAAATACGCGCTATCTGGCGGTAATGATTCATTCTTCGGATTCGATCCAACCGTAACGGCTTACGCTACAAACGAGATGCTGAAGGAGCCAATTCCTAGCGATCTATCTAACGACTACCTGCATCGTTTTCTTGTTGAAGCAATTGATGACTTAGCTCAGGACACACCTCGTAATAACTCTTCTGACTTCGCTTCCGCTATTTATGACGATCTTAGCTACGATGGTAAAGCAAACGGTATTGGTGATGGTGGGAACCAAATCCAACTAGATGGTTATGTATTTAAATCTGATACCTACCGCAAAGATCTTGCTCAGTCCTACTACAACATCATGACTGAAAAATACGGTATCCCAGATAATATTGCTCAGCTTTATGCCGATGATATTTCTACGGCTAATCCTAAACTTAGCGAAGACAATATCTTTGATAGTGGTGGCGGCAGTATTGATATTTACCCTCCGAAACAAACGTTAACAATCGAGACTGGCCGCGAAACAATGGTTGGCGACAAGCTTTATGTCGCGGGTGAAGTGGTATCTAGAGTAGTGTTAGAAGATCCATCTGGGGTTGTAGAGGAAGGTGACCAAGCCCCGAAATTCCAAAGCATGTGGTATGCAATGGGAGACCCTAATACTGCTATTCCATTGGAACTTAAACCACAAGAATCTGGCGATAGTAACAAATTTAGAAAAGAGTACTTCTTTACCTTAAATACAGAATCAGCAGATCTCACCGATATCATCGAGTTTGCACTGGAGACAGCGGTATTCGATACCAAAGGTAATGGATATACTGAGGCCGAGCCTCTTGTAGAGCGTTTGTATGTGGACAATGACTATCCCGATGCGAGTTACATCCCTCCTATAGGTCCAGATAAAAACCCTATAGGGGAAGATGTTTATCTGAGTATTAAAAATAACATCCACGATCTAACTTTTGAGTTGGAGGATGTGGTTGATGACAAACTCGAGAAACGTAGCTTACTTTTCTATAAGACATCTGGCGAAAGATACCCAGTTTCATATGAGCAGTTTTATACTAACCAAAGCGATCGGTTTGTCGTACGCCTATGCGGTCAGGAAGATTGCTCGACTCAAGGAACAACAATTAACCCAGGAGATGGTGACTGGTTAGCGGTAGTTAGTGCCGAAGATAACTTGGGGAACGCGGTATCAGATGCCGACAATGGGGCCCCAAGGTTTCGTATTTATATCGACTCTGAGTCACCGGTTGTTAATGATGCGGAAATTACAGAGCGATTGGGTGGCAACGATGTTTGGACTCCGGTGATCGATTGGGGTGATCTTAGTCAAGGTAGCAATGTAAAAGTCGAACTAAGGAAAGGCTCAGGTCAATCCCAAACGTTAGAAGCTTGCGATCCTGAAACAAGCGTTTGTGATCAACCATACCTCATTGGCGAGCAGCCGGATGTTAAAGTTCAATTGGTTGCTGAAGCCTTTAATTACGATTCCAAAAATGAATTTTATGTAACGGCAACGGATAAAGCCTATCCAGCAAACGAGAGTAGGAAGGGGACGTTCAGCTTTCAAGTTGATAATAAGGGACCAGTAATTCTACTTTCTACCCCTTGGATTGAAGACGCTTTGAATAAAGAAAACACCGTAGTAGGACGTAAGTTCAATGTGCTTTTTGAATCAGTGACAGATGATTCTGGTATTGAAGAAGTATCCTTGTTCCAGGTAGATAACCCTACAGTGTTAAAAACGTTTAAGCCTGAGAACCCAAGTCAAAAGTTCGAAATGCCACTTTTGGAAGATGAGACTAAGAATATTGACCTGAATGAAGGAAATCGCATCCGTCTCTATGTTAAAGCAAAAGATGTTCATGGTTTTGAAAGTCAATCGAATACAAATAGCGTAGTTTTTGATAATCAAGGCCCAGAATTTAGCTTGATGGGGCACGATGTTAATAGTTATTACAATAGTGATTATGTCTTTGAACTGAGAGCTACAGATTTAGGCCCGAATGGCAACGTTTCTACTGAGGGGGTAGATCGAGAAAACTTAGAGTACTGGATATTTGAAGATGTTGAACCAACTCCGGGTACTCCGGGAACCAAAATAGTTAATGCTGACGCTCTTAAAATCCCTTTAGGTGGGCAAAGTGATGGTGAGCATACAATTAGAGTTAAAGGTTCAGATACTCGTGGCAACTCATCGACAAGTGACTTTTTGGTTAACGTGAGCAGTAAGCTTCCCCAATTGGACCTTACGATTGCTTACGCAGATAGTGGTGAATCAATTGACCGAGTTGTATATAACGAAGGTGACATTAAGCTAACTTTAAAAGTAACCGATGTGAGTGGTGTTAAAGAAATTAAATCTACTTATAAATACTCGGGTGAAAGTAAAGCTACAGACTTTCAGTTTTATAAAGTCGACGGTTCAGAGGACACTTGGGAAGCGACGTTAACCCAGCTGCAACTAGGAACTGATGGGAACTATGAGCTGAGTATTAGTGTTGAAAATAATGTCCAACATAACGGTACTCCACTAGTTAGCAACATTAACCGTACGTTAAGCGTCCAGCGTAATGGTGTAGCTATTGATATTGATGAGCCTATAGATTTTCAGAACTATGTGTCTGACGGGGTGTTAGACGTCAAATTCGTAACTAAAAGTGAAGTAAAAGCAAAAAGCATAGAGTGTTGGGTTCGTCGGGAACACAATGGTGACGATGCCCCCCCTAGTGGAGAAAAGCCTACTTCTGGCGTGAAGAATATTTCTTTGGGGCAAGAGCCTAGTTGTAGCGTTGACTCGGAAAATGTTTCGTATTCACCTGCTGTTTTGATCGTCCAAACTACGGGCACGAATGGGGCCGTAGCAGTGCGGAAGTTTGACTTTAAAATGATGGATGCAGAGGCTCCAAAGACAGTTTCACCTGAAACGGATCAATACGTATTTCAGGGCTATGAGGTGACCTATGACTTAGATGATCCAACTAAGTACCTTGCATTTGACCTTATATTTAAAGATGAGTTGTCAGGAGTAAATATTACCGACAACGCGGATTTCCCTAAGTTAATTAGAATGGCTGGAGGTATTCCGTTTAGTGCTGAGAGTTGTGTTTTGAATGCCAATGGTGAAGCTGTTTGCCGTTACAAAGAAAAGTATGCCGATATTATTCAAAAGACGGCGGTTACGCATGCCTACAAAATTTCCAACATTACTGATAATGCAGGCAACTTAGCAACAGAGCATGAGTTTGAATTCATATTACCAACTGAAAAGCCGGTAGTTGAAATTACAAGCCCTGAAGGTAGTGATGTATTAAATGGTAAAATCCTCAATGTAGACTTTAGAGTTAAGCTTGCCGAATACTCGGACATAGAAAATGTCAGTGTTACCTTTGGTGGCGAGTCCTATGACTTAAAAAATAACGCTGATAACTTCAGAAACTTCACCACTTGTAGTGATGATGACACGTATCGCTGTTCAAGCTTTCATAGTGATGAGTTGGATGCGGGATTAGAAAATAAAGCGTTAACAATCGAGGTTCTGGTCACTGACGTTTGGGAAAACCGTGGGTTAGATTTAGTTGAAGATATTCGATTTGATAATACTGCTCCTGTCATTGGAGATTTGATCACGGTTACTGAGCAACCAGGTGACAAAGTTAGGTTCACTTTTGTCGAGATGAAAGATGACGTCAGTGGTTTAGCTAAGGTTAAGTACACGGTGCGAGCGCTTGACTTTGAAGAAGAAAAAACGAACAAGGAAAACGATAAGGAATACATAACTTATTTCGAGCTATCCAAAGGTGAGCTTTCAGGTCTTGATAAAATTACGGTTGAGGTAATCGCGAAAGATGCGGTGGATAACCAGAGTAGTGAAGACAAGACTATCGATCTGACTGTGCCGACTATTACTCTCTCATTTAATGACATGACTAGCTTGCTGGGAGGCAAGCTAGCATTCACTAAAGAAAGTCAATCGTTCACGATTACGTCTACAGAGGGGGAGCATGTCAAGGCAACTCATTATTCCATTGATATGGTTCCAACTACCGGAGACCCGCTTAACTTCAACGGCAATATTGTGTCGTCAAGCGCGACTGGTACCATGGATTTTGCAATTGATGACCAAGCTGAATACATATACAAAGTGACAGTCACTGACTCAATGGGACGTGCTATTAAAGACTTTACGCTTTTTAATAATACTTATAATGCCGAGGGTATCGCATCAGTTGTTGATTATGAAGACCCTGAAGTGTCGATTGTCGATACCACGCAGGATGACAAAGCGACAGATGATGGCAAATATCAGTTGGATGTAACTGCTCAGGTAACAGACAAAAACTTAAGTTCAGTAACATCAACAGCTGACAACGGCTCAGGTCTAGCAGTAGGGCCACAGTCAATCACGGAGCCTACCAACGATGGCGAACCTTATGTGTTTCACTACTTATTATCGCCAGGAAATTACACGATAAAAGTAATCGCGACTGATGCTGTCGGCAATCAAAAGGATGGACAGACAACTTACGAAGTGGTGGCTGCGACAGTCCCTGAGCTAACAATATCGACGACTGCAAGCACACCTTTGGCTGGTGGCGTCGAAGTCCCGCTTACGTTTACGTTTACAGAAGAAGTCACAGAATTTGATATTTCAGACGTAAAGTTAGATGAGAATAATGGCGGTGAGTTAAAACCTTTATCTTGGAGTACCACTGACAACATAACTTGGACAGTCAGATACATAACACCAGAAAGAGAAAATATAGACATAACCATACGGGTCGATGATGGAAGCTATAAGAGCATCAACAATATCCCCGGAAAAGGGGATAGTTTGATTCTGGGGGTAGAAGGTGTGTTACCTACGCTTACTAAAGTAACGTTTGATCCTCTGCATCAAGAAATCGGAAAGGCAGTAGACGTTAAGCTTGAGTTTGACAAAGAGTTACAAGAAGCGACGGCAACATTAGGTGCGAACAATGTTACTTCGCTAACGGCTGATCCTGCTGATAAGAAAGTTTGGACCGGAACCGTTAATGTCCCAGACGTACCAGAACTCGGTGTTGGCCTAGTGGTGAGTCAATATAAAGACCTAGTAGGTAATGTGGGTGAGGATAATACGTCATATACATTGCCAATCACGCCAATCTTAACCGTTCAAAATATCGGTGATGTTAACGAAGCGGGCGCTGCAAGCGTTGCAGTTAATGGCGATAGCACACGCTTTGAAACTTCTGACGAACTGACCATCAAAGCGGTCGATACGGACAATAAAGAAGTCACGC
>NZ_JAPHPY010000081.1:0-14545 GCF_026241575.1 Vibrio sp. Sgm 5 | reverse complement strand
CTCCGAATACATTAGCGCAAACCAACTTCGTTATTACTAAATTGTAGTTGCAATAACGGGGCGGACCATACATTTTTTGTAACCACGGCAAAATTCATTAACAGTTCAACTAAGGTAATAAACGACGTATATTCTCTAAGTGCGTCAGTATTTCTTGCTTGTCATAAAGCGTGTCCGCCTTTGCTGATGTGCTTTGTCGTTTAACCAAGCTGATTGGCAATACTTCTGACACAACGCCTTGCCCTTTTTCCATCTGACTCAGTACTAACTTGACCGCCCTACGTCCAAGTTCATTGAAATCTTGCTTAATCGTTGTCAGAGGGGGTGAGAAAAACTGGCTGTCTTGAATGCCATCGAACCCAACCACAGAGACGGTTTTAGGTACATTAATACCCGCCTCCAAAAGCGCGCATAACACGCCAAGCGCCATCTGATCATTCGCCACCAATACAGCATCAAAAGGCACACCTTTTAACACGGCGTCTTTAATAGCGTTGTAGCCACTGGCTGCTTGCCAATCTCCCTCATAGTATGCCGCTTGCATCAATTCATGTTGCTGAATCTGTGATTGCCATTCTTGGTAACGAATCTGAGAAGCCGTAGATGCCTTGGGGCCAGAAATACACACGAAGGATTCGCGCTTATGTTCGATCAAATGAGAGATCGCCAAATTTGCCCCAGATTTATGATCACAACTGAGAGAATTGACGGGCGTCCCCTCGGGTACATCAATAAAAACCAGCGTGAGCTGACTGAACTGCTCCACAAGGTTTTCTGCCATCTCTCTGGTTACCGGGGCGTTGATGATAATGGCATCAACTTGCTGGGCAATGAGCTCTCGGATTGCACTACGGAATTCCTCAATGGAGTTGTCACCTAACACTGCCAGCGCCGTCGCGTAATCCATCTCATGCGCTTGGTTGCGAACACCATTAGCAATAAGAGCCACACCGTGCAGTGAGATATCCAAAGAAACAATACCGATGATCCGCGACTTCGCTCGGCTCAACATTTGTGCCCCTTTGTTCGGCACATAGCCAAGCTTTTTGATTGCGTCGTTGACTCGCTTTCGTGTTTCTTCTGCGACGTTATCCGCGCCGTTGGTTACGCGCGACACGGTTTGCGTTGATACTCCAGCTAACCGTGCAACATCTTTAAACGTAACTGCCACTGCGTTCTCCTATTCTGATTTGCTGTTCACTCTACCAAATTCATTCGAATGTTCTCGTGAACAATGTCGTAAAAACATGAAAAAATGTTCCCGAAAACAGCAGATCTAGCACACAAAATCACGTTCTAAAACCTGTTCAAAGTCACATTTAAACGGCTATTTAATCGAAATAAAACCAAACAAGCGCATGATTATTTACAGATTAAATGTTTGCGAAAACAGAGAAACAACATGCAAAAAATTGTTCACTTAAAATCCAAGAATCACAGCATGATCATTAAAGTGGATCGTGTTCCTGAAATCCTTCATTGGGGAGCAAAGATCGCGCAAATCGATCCCGATTTAATGCTCTCAACCGAGCGTCCTATCTCTCAGGCTCGTCTTGATGTCGACGTACCGTTATCGCTTTGCCCTGAGTTGGGCAGCGGTCACTTTAATGCACCCGGGATTGAGGGGCATCGCAATGGCGAAGACTGGGCTCCCGTGTTCACAACCACATCGATAGAGCACGATGACAACAGCGCGACATTTACTCTGCAAGATGACGTCGCTGGTCTTGAATTATTGATTGAGCTACAACTGGACTTTAACAGTGACGTGGTACAAAAACGCATCACCGTAAAAAATACGACTGCCGGTGAGTATTGCTTAGGTAAGCTCTCCTCTACCCTGCCACTTCCTAACCATGCAAACGAGCTGATGACGTTCCACGGGCGTTGGTGTCATGAGTTTCAAACTCAGCGTTTGAGCTTTGAGCATGGTGGCTTTATGCAAGAAAACCGTCGCGGTCGCACCTCTCACGAAAACTTCCCAGGTTTGTTCGCAGGCACTAATGGCTTTAGTGAGCAATTGGGGCAAGTTTGGGGCTTCCATCTTGGTTGGAGTGGTAACCACCAACTTCGTGCCGATGTTCGCAGTGACGGTCGTCGCTTTGTTCAAGCTGGTGAACTGCTACTGTCTGGTGAAAAGCGTCTACAAAGCGGTGAAACCTACCAATCACCATGGCTTTACGCGACATACAGTAACTCGGGTTTGAATGAAATATCAGAGCGATTCCACGAATTTGTTCGTGCCAATATTATTCAATTTCCAAACAACAAGCCTCGTCCTGTGCACTTAAACACGTGGGAAGGCATCTACTTCGAGCACAAACCTGAATACATCATGCAGATGGCAACCGAAGCGGCTGAGATGGGTGTCGAGCGCTTCATCATTGACGATGGTTGGTTCATTGGTCGTGATGGCGAACGCGCAGCGCTTGGTGACTGGTACTTGGATGAAACGAAGTACCCGAATGGTCTTGAGCCTGTCATCGAGCACGTAAACAGCAAAGGCATGGAGTTTGGTCTTTGGGTAGAGCCAGAGATGGTCAGCCAAGACTCAAATCTCTATCGCCAACATCCAAATTGGGTATTGAGTCTGCAAGGCTACCACCAGCCTTCAGGTCGCTGGCAATACGTGTTGGATTTGCAAAACCAAGATTGCTTCAACTATCTGTTTGAGCGTTTGAATGACTTACTGACTCGCTACAACATCGGCTACCTGAAATGGGATATGAACCGTGAATTGGTTCAACCTGGGCATCAAGGTAAACCCGCTGTGCATGGCCAAACGAAAGCGCTATACCGCTTGCTAGACGAACTTCAAGCTGCGCATCCGGCGGTTGAAATTGAGTCTTGCTCTTCGGGTGGTGGTCGTATTGATTTTGAAATCCTTAAACGCACTCACCGTTTCTGGGCTTCTGATTGTAACGATGCATTGGAACGTCAAGCGATTCAACGTGGTATGAGCTACTTCTTCCCACCTGAAGTCATGGGCGCTCACATTGGTCCCGCAGAGTGTCACTCAACCAATCGTCGCCATGCGATCAACATGCGTGGCGTGACGGCGTTAAGTGGTCACATGGGTGTGGAGCTCGATCCGGTAAAAGAAAGCGCGGAAGAAAAACAGGCTTTTGCTCATTACATTCAACTGCACAAACAGTATCGCGATTTGCTTCATTCGGGACGTACTTTCCGCATCGATCCTGCCGATCAAAACCAGAACATCTATGGCGTTGAGAACGGGCAAGAAATGCTGATTACGGTGTGTCAGTTGGCCATGCAAAATCATGCGCTGCCATCTCCACTTCGCGTTAGCTGTGCGGATAAAAACGCCCGTTACGAAGTCAAGATTGTTGAAATGCCAAAAACCAGCTTCCAGTTGATGAAGCAACGTCCGCAATGGCTAGACAAAACCCTGACGCTAAGTGGCGATAACTTAAAAGAAATTGGGGTAACGCTTCCGATTCTCGATCCAGAATCGGCGCTCATTGTTCATCTTAAGAAAATGTAAACCTCTATCTGTGCCCTCTAGCGACCGGGTTTCAACTTCGCGTTGTTCCTGATAAAACACTCCTATACGCGCTAGAGGGACACCCTACAACTAACAAGCAAAACTTAATTGCTTAACTTGTTAAGGAAACAAAATGTCTATTACAGTATTACTTTCGTTCTTGCTGTTTACAGGCTTTGTTGTGGTGTTCACTTACAGCAAAGTTAAAAACGATAAAAACACCTCTCAAGACGGTTTCTTCCTTGGTGGACGAAGCTTAACAGGCGGTCTGATTGCCAGCTCCTTGATTCTGACCAACCTGAGTGCCACCAGCTTTGTTGGCATGAGTGCGCAATCTTACACCCACAACATGAGTGTGATGGGCTGGGAAGTGGCCTCTGGCGTCACACTGGTTATCATTGCGCTGCTGCTTGTTCCTCGCTACCTTAAGCAAGGCATCACCACCATTCCTGACTTCTTAGAAAGTCGTTACGACATGTCGGTGAAGAAGTTCGTTACCCTGTTGTTCTTGTGCCAATACGTCATCAACATTCTACCTACCACTCTTTACGCTGGCGCTGTGGTACTGGGCGAAATCTTTGATGTGCAAGCTTTGCTGGGCATTTCAGAGTTCAGCTCTATCGCCCTGATTTCCGCCACTATTGGTTTGTTGGGTTTCTTCTACGCGATTTACGGCGGTCTAAAAGCCGTGGTAATTGCAGACACGATCAACGGCGTTGGCTTGATCACCGGCGGTTTGATGATCCCTGTATTTGGTCTGATGGCATTAGGCGGCGGTAACTTTATGGAAGGTTTGGACGTATTGCTGACAGCCGCACCGGAAAAGCTGCAATCCGTAGGTAAAGAGACCGATCCACTGCCGTTCTCTACTCTGTTCACAGGTCTATTGCTGGTTAACTTGTACTACTGGGGTACTGACCAATCAATAATCCAACGTGCACTTGGTGCGAAGAACCTCAAAGAAGGTCAAAAAGGCGTGATTCTGGCGGGTGCGATTAAAGTTATCTCTCCACTTTTCCTAATCATTCCGGGCATCATTGCGTTCCATATGTTTGGCGCAGATGCGGGCAACCCAGATACGATGTACACACGCTTGGTGAACGAAGTATTGCCTAAGCCGCTTGTTGGTTTCTTCGTTGCGGTCATGTTCGGCGCTATCCTAAGTACCTTTAACGGCGTATTGAACAGCTCAACCACCTTGTTTGCTTTGAACGTTTACAAACCACTATTTGGCAAAGACAAATCGGATGAAGAGTTGGTCGGTAAAGGTCGTATCTTCGGCGTTATCATTGCGATCATTTCGGTCTGTATTGCCCCTTTCATCATGTACGCACCGGAAGGCTTGTTCCAATACCTACAAATGGTTGCGGGCTTCTTTAGTGTGCCTATCTTCACTATCGTGTTTGTGGGCTACATTTCAAAACGCGTTCCTGCTATTGCCGCTAAAGTTGCTTTGGTCGTGTTTGTTAGCTCCTACGCTGCGATGCAATTGGTCTTTGGTACACCAATTCACTTCCTACACCAATTAGCAATTCTATTCGTCGTGTGTACTGCTCTGATGTTTGCGATTGGTTACTTTATGCCGCGTGATACAGACTACGTAATGCCAGTAAATGAGAACATCGATGTCACACCGTGGTCATTCCGCTTTGAAGCATCAGCGGTCATCATCTACATGGTATTGGGCGCTTACGTAATGTTCTCAGACTTCGGTTTTGTCTCAAGCGATCCGACTATCATGCAAGTGTACGGCTTCTGTGGTCTGGTCTTGATGTTCGGTGTGGTTTCTAACTACTTCATCAAACGTAGAAAGCACAAAGAAGTGTCAAAGCTCAATGACATGTACATGCCTTAAGTCGACTTAGATTGCGCACATAAAAATCGGAGCACTGGCTCCGATTTTTGTTTTCTACCGAAACTTCGTCATCAACAAAGAGCTTTTGAGGAAAGAAATGTCTCCTAAAGGCACTTTTAACCTTTCGGATTTTTCGAGGTAAACGCAACACAGGAAGAACAAATACATAGAGAAAGATAATTAGAATGCAACTTTAAATAAATTATGTAAATACATCATCAGACCTTATAAAACCTAGAAATCTCGATATTCATGCGATAATCTATTCGCCGCTCTGTTCACATTAATGAGTGTCCCTGTGAGGCAAGTCGAAGTGCGGTTTTACTTTCAAGTTAAAGATGCACCCTGTTTCCCTTTCCCTGTCCTTATAGCGCTTAATGAAATCTATCGCTAGAATCGCAGGTCTTTGATTTTACAAGTGACAGATCAATCAACAGCATCAATAACATAACCAAGTTCCTCTCTAGAAGCGCAACCAAGAGCGAAGACAATGATGTTGAGGATGATCTTAGAAAGGTTAATCATGGCGAATACTAACTACAACGCACCGCTAACATTGCAACTTTATTTAGCCGCTGCATTCTTTTTTGGCACCTATGGCGGACGCGTCTGCCCCATGCTCAGTACGCTCAGCGTTTACGAAGTCATTTTGCACTGCGCCGTGGTGTTTACCTTCATCTATTTAGTGCGTCACTTTATTCTCACAACACACCCGTTAATTGCACAAAACCGCCAAGCGAAGCTGGATACGATTTTATTTACTGCGGTTAGCATCCCTTTCGCGGCTTATTACAACCTCCAGTATGACTTTACTTTCGATAGCAATGTAAAGGTCCTATTTGGCATGGGATTGTTTGGCTTCCTGACAGGCTCTATCCTTCAACTACAAAGCAAATTGGCTCAATTTAATGACTTGCGCCAGCAAAACCAATTCGATTTTGTCCTCTCAGGGCAACGCCAATCTATGGTCAAACAGATGATCGGGATGATGATCGCTTTGCTGGTTACCTTGACGGCGATTTTGACCATGGTCGCTGTAAAAGACATTTATTGGCTAGAGCAGAATCCGGAACAAATAGCCAATGGATTAGGGAAAATTAGCTTCATTAAGGAGCTGGTTTACATAGCCCTTGTCGTGGGTGGGTATGTGATCGCGATAATGATTCTTTGGACTCGCTTGATGCAGAAGATTTTGTTTAGCCAAGAACAAGCATTATTGGAAGTCACTCAAGGTAAGGTGGCTCAACGCCTCCCGGTCTTCCAACATGATGAGCTAGGCTCAATGGCCTGCCTCACCAACCAAATGCTAGACAGCTTGCAAGTTTCGCAAGACGAGGTGAAAACGACGCGTGATGTTGCCATTGTCAGCCTGTCCGCCTTGGCAGAATCTCGCGATAACGAAACTGGTGCTCATATCATGCGAACGCAGGAATACGTCAAAGTGCTGGCAGAACACTTAAGTCAGTTTGAACAACATCGCATGTTACTGACTCCCAATTACATTGAACTGTTGTATAAATCGGCCCCGCTTCACGATGTGGGTAAAGTCGGCGTGCCTGATAGTGTGTTACTCAAACCGGGTAAATTGACCGACGAAGAATTTGAGATCATGAAGGGTCATGCTGAAATTGGTGCCGAAGCGTTGTCAATTGCAGAAAAACAGCTAGGAAGTAGCTCATTTTTGCGAGTTGCGAAAGAGATCGCGCTGACACACCATGAAAAGTGGGATGGAAGTGGTTATCCAAATCAACTCTCGGGTGAAAGCATTCCCCTCTCTGGCCGATTGATGGCACTCGCAGATGTTTATGATGCACTTATTTCAAAGCGTGTATACAAGCCAGCGTTCAGTCTTGACAAGGCAAAATCAATCATTCTTGAAGGAAATGGCAAACATTTTGACCCGCAAGTTGTCGACGCTTTCCTTGCTGTAGAAGCACAGTTTCAGCATATCGCACATCAATATCAAGATGCTCAAGATCTCGCCGCTTAGCGAATTATCCCCCTCTTAACTCCACAGTTAAGAGGGGTTTTCATAGCAAAATCTTTGCTTATGTTAGAATTCCGTTTCAAATCAAAACTTTTTTAAGTTTTCTTTTCACTAACTGTTGTAACGAATATTGCTGAAAGGTATAAATGTCAGCAGACCCCTTCGATTAACATGGATGAAGATTATGTTTGAAAAAGTAGTTGCCGCTCCGGCCGACCCTATTCTTGGACTTACTGAAGAGTTTAAAAAAGATACTCGCGCTGAAAAAATTAACCTAGGCGTTGGTATTTACAAGAACGAGCAAGGTGAAACCCCTGTTCTTGCTACCGTAAAGAAAGCCGAAGCAGCACTGATTGAAACTGAAAAAACCAAATCTTACCTAACAATCGAAGGTACAGCAGAATATGGTCTGGCAGTACAAAAACTGCTATTTGGTGCAGACGCAGAAATCGTTACGAGCAAGCGAGCTAAAACAGCTCAAGCACCTGGTGGTACGGGCGCTCTGCGCGTTGCTGGCGAGTTTATTAAACGTCAGCTTGGCGAAGTGAAGATCTGGATCAGCAACCCAACTTGGGCAAACCACAACGGCGTGTTCACAGCTGCTGGCATCGAAACGGCACAATACAGTTACTACAACGCAGAAACGAAAGACAAAGACTTTGATGCGATGCTGACAGATCTTCAAGCTGCATCGGAAGGCGATGTTGTGCTTCTGCATGGCTGCTGCCACAACCCTACAGGTATCGATCCAACGGCTGAAGAGTGGGAAGCTCTGGCGAAGCTAGTGGCAGACAAGAAACTACTGCCTCTATTTGACTTTGCATACCAAGGTTTTGCGAAAGGTGTCGAAGAAGATGCCGAAGGTCTTCGTATTTTCGCGAAGTACAACAAAGAAATCCTAGTAGCGAGCTCTTTCTCTAAGAACTTCGGCCTATACAACGAGCGTGTAGGTGCGTTCACTCTAGTTGCTGAATCAGAAGAAGTAGCAACAACCGCATTCTCGCAAGTGAAAGCGATCATCCGTTCTATCTACTCTAACCCACCAGCGCACGGCAGTGCAGTTGTGACTCACATTCTTGGCGATGCAGAATTACGCGCAGAGTGGGAAACTGAAGTAGCAGAAATGCGTGACCGTATCCAAGAGATGCGTGAGCTATTCGTTGCAACTCTGAAAGCTGAAGGTGTAGACGCGGACTTCAGCTTCATCGAGCGCCAAAACGGTATGTTCTCATTCTCTGGTCTATCTAAAGAACAGGTGAACCGCCTGAAGGAAGAGTTTGCAATCTACATTGTTGGCTCTGGTCGTATCAGCGTAGCAGGCATGACGAAGTCAAACATGGGCCCTCTATGTAAAGGCATTGCGGCAGTTCTATAACTCCGCTTTAGCTAATAGAAAGCACAATCAGAAAAGGTCAGCACATGCTGACCTTTTTGTTTTTGTGTGTTTCATTTCAAACAGCACCGTCACAAGCCGATGATGTAATTCAACCATTGCTCTAATAAATGAACTTAAAGCTGATGCCCACTTCGTTAATATGATCAGAGCTCTGATTTTGATAATCCGTATCTCGGAACTGATAGTACAAACCTGTACCAATCACATCATGCCACTGATAATTGAAAGCAATCTTGTAGTTGTTCTCATCAACGATATCACTTCGATTTAAATGCACTTCAGCCGTACCCATTAATTTTTCACTGAAAAGGTAGTTAGCACCAATCGTCACGCCTTGAATAAACTCGCTTTCTGATGAAATCGTATTGTCACTCTTATCATCGGTTGCCTTAGCTTTTATGGCACCGAGCCCATAAACGCCATACACATCCAGTTTTTCGTTAATACCATAGCGGTATCCACCACCAAACATTAAACGGTCAATGCGCAAAGTGAAGTCGTCTGGGTGGAAAAACTGTGCGGAGTAATCCACATTAAACAACCAGTTATCGGTCAGCAGATAGTTACCACCCAATCCTACGGTGGTGGCATTCGAGTTATCTAACCATTCTTCGTTGGTCGTACCCGCGCCGAGGTCGAGGTTAATGTGTTCATACCCAAATTTTGCAGCTTGTTCTGCCTCTGAGGCAACGCTCATTATAGGTAATGCTACAAGAGGTGCAGCTAATAACAATCTTACCATTTTACTTCCTTCCATGAGTGTCATCCAAAAGTACTTATGCTCTCTAGTTCGACTTCAGTTTATTGATTTAATTCGGCATCTTGATGACAGCGTAGCCGAATTGATGGCGATTTGCCGTGCGACTTGTCTGAATCTTATCATTGCGCACGAAAAACAGTGATCCGATAAGATTCTGTTTTAAAACTAAGTTAAGATTACTCTATCACTTGCAAACCAAAAGGCACCTTAATGGAAGCAGAACTTCTCGAGATATATAACTTTCTCGCCAAGTATCCCCCATTCAACGAGCTTCCGGAAGAAACGCTCATCAAAGTGACAGAGAACATCGAGATCTCTTACTACCGTCAGGACACCCCTATCATCCATTTAGGAGACCAAATTGACGACCTATATATGGTAAGAAGTGGCGTAGTTGAAGTCTATCGACGCAAAGGTGAGCTCTACAACCGCCTCGATGAAGGTGATCTTTTCGGTCAAATGGGCCTTCTTACTAACAACAAAGTTCGCTTTCCAGTAAAGGCAATCGAAGACTCCCTGCTCTACTGCATTCCGCAAGACATTTTCCAAGAGCTTTACGATAACTTTGACTCGTTTGCCGACTTTGTCGAAGTTGAAAACAGTGCAAGACTACGCCAAGCCGTGTCTGAAAATAATGACGCGAATGATCTGACGACATCGAAAGTAAAAACACTGCTGACGCGCGATGCGCCGACCATTGAGCGAGGCCAAACCATTCAAGAAGCCGCACAGCTTATGGCGCAAGACAATGTCTCTTCGTTGTTGATTGTCGACCCTGAATTTGTTCTTGATGAAGATGACCCGCAATCGCCTGTCGTTGGTATTATTACTGACCGCGATTTGTGTACCCGTGTTTTGGCCGAAGGTTTGTCGCCTCAAGATGACGTTTCAACGGTGATGACGACAGAAGTTATTTCCCTCGATCACAACGCCTATGTGTATGAAGCCATGCTAACCATGCTGCGCTATAACGTGCATCATTTGCCTGTCGTGAAAGACCAGATGCCAATTGGCATTATTGAAGCCACCGATATCGTTCGTTACGAATCTCAAAACTCTCTGTTGTTGGTGAGCAGTATTTTCCAGCAACAAACCATCGAAGATTTAGCGATCGTTGCCGACGAAGTGAAAAGCAGCTTTGTACGTTTAGTAAATGAAGACGCAAACTCTCACATGGTTGGCAGTGCGATGTCAGTGATCGGGCGCAGCTTCAAACAGCGCTTGCTTGAGATGGCAGAAGAAGAATTAGGCCCACCACCCATTCCCTATTGCTTCCTAGCACTGGGCTCAATGGGTCGAGATGAGCAGTTGTTGGTCACAGACCAAGACAATGCCATCATCCTTGATGATACATACAAAGAAGACAAGCACGGCAAGTATTTTGAAGCGCTGGCGCAATATGTCAGTGACGGTTTGAACGTATGTGGTTACAAGTATTGTACCGGCGACATTATGGCAACCAACCCTGAATGGCGTATGACTCGCTCGCAATGGGAAGAGTGCTTTGCAGACTGGATTGATGACCCTAACCCGAAAGCGCTACTGAATGCGTCTATTTTCTTTGACTTAGATGGCGTTTATGGCCGCTTAAAATGGGCAGAACAACTGACCAGCTTTATCGTTCGTCGCGCGCGTAAGAATAACCGCTTCCTCGCTTGCTTGGCTCGCAACGCCTTAAATCGAACGCCTCCACTTGGATTCTTCAAAGACTTCGTGATGGAAAAAGATGGTCAACACAAAAACTCGATCAACTTAAAACGTCGTGGTACTGCACCATTGGTGGATTTGATTCGTGTTCACTCTTTGGCGGTAGGTTCTCGAGCTCAAAACTCTTTTGAGCGTTTGGATGACATCATTGACGCGGGCATCTTACCGAAAGGACGTGCGCAGGACTTGAAGGACGCAATGGAGTTCATCTCTATGGTTCGTATCCGTCACCAAGCCATCGATGTTGAACTCGGTATTGAGCCGGATAACAACATCGAACCAGAGAACTTATCGGATTTTGAACGACGTAATCTTAAGGATGCTTTCCAAATCTTGAGTAATGGTCAGAACTTCCTCAAGTTCCGTTATCAGGCCAGCAATAAGTTTAAGTGAGACACGGAATGATAAAGAAGCTGTTTCAAAAACCTTTTGTCCAATGGCCAACCAAGTTTCAAAGCAAATTAGAAAGCGCGAAGGATGAACGTCTGGTCGCTTTCTATAGCACCGCACTGCCTGCGCCAGAAACACCATTATCTGAGGTAGAGTTTGTCGCCTTGGACTTTGAGACTACTGGGTTGAATCCGCAAAAGAACGGCATTATCACCATTGGTTTAGTGCCGTTTAATCTTAATCGTATTTTCCTTCGCCAAGCAAAGCACTGGAAAGTAAGACCGCAAGAAAAGCTCGATGAAGAATCAGTCATCATTCACGGCATTACACACAGTGAGCTGATAGACGCACCCGACTTAGGAGAGGTCCTCGGACCATTATTGGAAAGCTTAGCGGGCAAAATTGTTGTCGTTCACTATCGTCGTATTGAGCGCGAATTCCTCGACCAAGCGCTGCGAGCGCGCATTAAAGAAGGCATCGAGTTCCCTGTATTGGATACGCTGCAAATTGAAGAGGACATTCAACAGCGCCTCTCTGGCGGCCTTTGGAACAAGTTAAAAGGGAATAAGCCGAAGTCATTGCGCTTAGCTCAATCTCGTCGCCGTTATGGTCTGCCGGATTATACACCTCATCATGCGTTAACGGATGCAATCGCCACAGCAGAACTACTTCAAGCCCAAATTGCCCATCACTACAGCGAAGAGCAACCTATCAGTAGTCTTTGGCTGTAGGTCATAGCGAATCGAGAATACTTTCCGCTGATAAACAAAAAAGGAGCCAATCGGCTCCTTTTTAATGCTCAAATCACTTACAGTTTAAAGCGATTGATCTCTTGTTCTAGCTCATGAGAAAGCTCAGATAGGTGCGCGGCTTGCTCTGCGGCCTGATGCGCTTCAACTGACAACTCGTTGGAGACATCGCGGATGCCTTCTGTGTTGCGCGTAATTTCTGTTGTTACGGACGCTTGCTCTTCAGCAGCAGACGCAATTTGTGTTGCCATGTCGCTAATGCGTTCTACTGCAGAGTGAATCTGAGTGAGGCTCACCGCTGCTGAGTTCGCATCATCCACGCTGGTGTCAGCAAGGCGACGACTGTCATCCATAATACCTACAGCTTTTGCTGTCGTACCTTGCAACATCTCAATCGTTTCTTGAATCTCTTGAGTAGACGCGTGAGTACGTTGACTCAGAACACGAACCTCATCAGCAACCACCGCAAAACCACGACCTTGCTCACCCGCACGTGCCGCTTCGATAGCTGCGTTTAGTGCTAGTAGGTTAGTTTGCTCTGCAATACCTTGGATCGTGGAAAGAATCGTATTGATTGCATTACCGTGCGCCTCAAGCTCTTGAATCACGTTCGTCGCCACTTGGACTTCTTGTGCAAGGTTCTGGATAGAGCCTTGAGTTTGAGTCACTTGACCTGAACCATGAACACACGCTTGCACCGCTTCTTCTGAGCTTGATGCAGTATTGTCAGCATTGCCTGCAATCTCTTGTGTCGCCGCAGCCATTTCATTTACCGCAGTCGCAACCATATTGATTTCGTCTTGCTGGTAAGAAATACGTTGGCTACGCTCCTCAGCCTGTTGAGCGGTCGTACGAGCTTGCTCTGACAACGATGCAGAAACGTGGCTAAGCTTGGTTACCATAGTATGCATGTTGCCCACAAAACGGTTAAAGTTTTCGGCAAGTTTACCAACTTCATCATCACTACGTGGTTCAAGACGTTGTGTTAAGTCACCTTCACCAGAAGCAATCTCTTCAAGCGCCTGCGATACACGGCCAAGATCGCGGAACAAGAAGCCGACTAACCAAGACACCGCTGCAATCACTACGATGGTGATGAGAACAGCTGTAATCAACATTTCGCGTAGTAATTGTGCATGGCTCGCCTCTTCAGTTGCACGATCCATTTCAATCGCGAACATCCAGTTTGTACCTGGCACTTTGCTGAAGTAGTAAAGCTTCTCTTGACCTTTGATCGTTGTTGTCTCAATCGAACCTGTATTGGCTGCACGCTCAATCGAATCTTTTGAAAATTGGTTAGAAAGGTCCGTAATTGGCTTAAGTGTCAAGCTCTTGTTCGGGTGCGCAAGGAAAGTACCGTCGTTCATGTCGATCAACATGGCATGCGCATTTTCACCCGCGTCCAAACTAATCACGTCATTGATCAACTGATCAATCAGAACGTCAGCACCCACTACACCAATGAATTTACCGTTCTTCATTACCGGTTCGGCAATGGTCACAAGTAGAGCGTTAGTGATCGCATCCTGATACGCTTCAGTGATGATCTGCTTACCCGCTGATTTCGCTTCAGTGTACCAAGGGCGAGTACGAGGATCGTAATCGGCACGGTTACGTTCTGGATGAGAACGGTACATACCACCTTCCGGAGTACCTAGGAAGATATCGTCAAAGCCCCCCGCTTTGCGTGCTTGTTGTAGGAAAGGCACAACGTCTTGCTCAGCTGAGTAATCGTTGAAAGCCGTCGCAATGTCTTTGCGAATCGCAACCCAGTCAGAAATACCTTCTGATGCTGCGTTACTTAGGCTTTGTGCTCGTGAATAGACACCTGAACGCGTCTGATCAAACAATTGACCAGCCGACAACCAAGTTAATGCTGTTGCCATCACTACAACAGCAGAGAGGCTTGCGCCAATTAGCTTTTGTTTTAATGATAATTTCATAATTATTATAAGAAGTTGGGAGAACAGTTAAGGAGGCTGAATCTTACACACTTCTGACAAAGTAATCACGAAGATTGTTCACAAATTTAATACGATAACCTGTTGTAAAATAAAGAATTTGATTCGCCATTTTTTTGGCAAGCGTCAGAAAAATCGCACAAAAAAAGCCAGCATTACGCCTGTCTCTTATACACAAATCCCCAAGCTTGTAGTTTGGGGATTTTTTTTGAACTCTTTCACGTGTGTGCGATCT
>NZ_JAPHPY010000080.1:0-14938 GCF_026241575.1 Vibrio sp. Sgm 5 | reverse complement strand
GCTACGACGATTGATGGGTGTAGCCGATCAGATCGTAGCTTCTAGATTTAGTTCCATCGATTTAAGCAACAAAGCCTTTATATCCAAACGTCAGTTGGCTTAAATAATATTAGGAAAGGCATTAACCTTAATGTCAGGAATCACTCTTCTCTTTAAATAAAAATATAATAAAGAGAATAATGGAATAGTAATTGAGTGTTCTTATTTTCATCAAAACGAAATTATAATGACTAGGTAGAAATATGAAGAAAACTCTTTTGCTTGCGAGTATCTTGCCACTTTTGGCTGCTTGTAATTCCTCAGACACAAATGGTGACAACGGCATTGATTCAGGAATAAAACCTGTTCAGCCAATCGAACCCGCGCCCCCAGTTCACCCTATAGAGCCGGGTGAGCCTGTTCATCCGATTGAACCTGGACATCCTGTGCATCCCATTGAGCCAGAAACACCCGTTCACCCCATAGAACCCGGAGAACCTGTTAATCCTATTGAACCTGTAGTTCCGATGTATCAAGCTGTCGCCGACCATTTTCAGAAAACTTATGACCAGATACATGACCTTTGTGAATCAGACTATCATTTGAATGAAATATCTGGTTTTCACTATGAGATGGAATGTCGCTGGTCTGAATCTGATGAAACATTTTCCGTTTATTATCAAGAAAAGACCGATACTAGTAGTCAAACCGCAGATATTACTCTGATATTTAATAACGAACTTTTAAATATTAGTCGCGTTGGTATTGATTTAAAACACAGAACAGCTATTACACAAAGAGTTATCGATGTAGAAGGCTTCTCCCTCGTAACTTATTACCGCGAAAATATTTACTGGGAAAAACACAAAGCGCATAGCTTTGATCATATTCACGCCCAAACTCGTCACCAAGCCGTCGTGATGAATAGTGCTGAAGATAAAGATATGCCTCTCGATTTCCTAAGGATGAGTGAGCAACTTACGTATGGCGTCGAAAGTACTTTTTCTGAGATAAAAGAAGGTCAATTGACAGCACACTTCAAGTACTACCAGCCGAACGTGTTTTACAAATTGAACGACATCTTTAATAACTAAGCAGCATCCTGCAAGTCCCCGCCTTTGCGAATCAATAACCCCTGATAAGCAAAGTGCTGGGGACACCTTTCTTAGCTCATGTTTTCAGCCAAGAAATCAATCAGTAAACGTACTTTTGGCGAAAGGTTTCGGTTTTGTGGGTACAGTGCCCAAATACCTTCACGATCGTCTCAGTAATCGGTAAAATTTTTCAATATTATTGCTGCCTTATAATCAGTTTAAAAACCTTCCTTACATGGGAGGTCGCTCTCCAAAAAAAATTATTAAATAAATATGTGAAATATTTTCCACCATCCTAGTTTCTTACTATATGAAAAACTAATGGACCGTGGAGACATATATGCTTAATTGGCAAGATGTGATTTATTTAGCTAAAAATGGGAATCTTGAGCCTGATAATATTGTTAGAAAAACTGACCATGAATGGAAATTACAACTCACTAACGAAGAATTTAGAGTGACAAGAAAAGAAGGTACTGAGCGACCTTTTAGTTCTGGATCGTGCCACCTTTTCGAGCCAGGAATTTACAGCTGTGTCTGTTGTGGCAACATACTTTTTGATGCACGGATGAAGTTCGATTCAGGTACAGGTTGGCCATCATTCACTCAACCTATTAGGAAGAACGCAATTAGCTATCATTTAGATAATAAGCATGGAATGTGTCGCATTGAAGCAAAATGTAGCGACTGTGAAGCTCACCTTGGACACGTTTTCCCAGATGGCCCCCAACCTAGTAATCTGAGATACTGCATGAATTCGGTCGCTTTAAAACTAAAAACCTGATCATATAAATATCAACCTAAGTGCATTAGTTCATTCTGGATTTACGGAGGTATTTCCAGAACGTTCCACACCATGTTTTATTTCATCAACTGTTAGTTTAATTTCGTTTTTGTAACTTCCCTCTTCAACATTGCTCATCTCTTTGGATTTAAAGAAGAAACTAATATAGAAAAGTCAATATAAATTGATTAGTTAATCATAAACCATCAAAAGTTCAAATTGAAGGAATATTAACCGTGAGAAAATCAATATTACTACAAGCTACAATCGTAGCTATTTTATTGAATGGATGTTCATATGGAGATAATGAAATGAAATTTGAAAAAATAAAAAAAGAAAGATCGTTACCTGTTTTTTCTGAATTAAATAATACCTTTACTCATGAGATAGCAGATTTAGAAAATGATCACGAAGTACTAGATTTGATATCTTTTCAACCCTATGAAGATGGTAGATCTGCTGTTATGGTTACCGGAGGTAAGGGGCAGAGCAATGCTATATACTTATATGACTCTATTACAAAAGAAGTCAGAGATATTGCCCAAGAACTAGGCCTAGAAGGTGATATTAGTCAAGCTAAGTATGGCTTAGCTGTTGGTGATATCTCCGGAGACGGGATGAATGACATAATTATTGCACAAGAAAATGGCGTATATATTTATTCAAGAAAGGATCTACAATCAAAGTTTGAAGGTAAAAAGTTAGATGTAAAACTTCCAGAAAACTCAACTCCTTTAGATATTGAACTTTCAGATACTCAAAATCATGGAAGTTTAGATATGTATATCAGTACTTTTATAAAGAAAAACTTACTAACTACTGCAAACTTTAATGATTTTAAAGAAAGAGTAGATAACGTTTTTCTAAAAAATAATGGTAGAGGCAAATTTTCAGACAACAGTAAAGATTCAGGTTTAGGAATACATCAAAACACTTTCATGGCAAAGTTTGTTGACCTTAATAATAATGGTTATCCTGATCTTATTCCTGCATTGAATACTTCCCAAATAAAAATTTATGAAAATAAAAAGGATGGTACATTCAAAGAGCATACCCTAACAGAGGGGTATGGCTTTTGGATGGGAGTAGCCACAGCTGATCTTAACGGTTCTGGTTACAAAGATATTTTATTTACAAACGTAGGGAAGAGTATACCTAGTTTATTTTTAAGAGGAGACTTAAACAAAGATCAGAAAATTGATAGGGAGTATCGTCTATTTAGAAACAAAGGTAACTTTGACTTTTATGATGCAACAAAATCACATGGATTAAAACTAAAAAAATTCGGATGGGATGCAGCATTCATTAATATATCAGGTGAAGAAGTAGACTATAAAGATTTGTATGTTACAGAAAATTACACTCACTTCCCTCTGAATCTTCATGAGCATTTCCCCTCAAAGGGCTCTTTATTTCTTCAAGATAAAGAAGGAAGTTACTCACAATCCTTTTCGAAAGAGTTAAATATATCTAACCCTTACTTCGGATACCGCGTGGTAAGTGTTGATTTAACAGGAAATGGCTTTAATGACCTTGTTATAGCAAACTTAAAGGGACCTCTCCGCATTTTTGAGAACAAAGGCTATTAACTAATAATTAATTTCCCCTGATGATAGAGGCTATTGTCAGGGGGGATTTAATCATTAAGTTTCTTAATAAACCAGTTACGTCATATTTTCAGCCAAGAAATCAATCAGTAAGCGCACTTTTGGCGACAGATTTCGGTTTTGTGGGTACAGCGCCCAAATACCTTCACGATCGTCGCGGTAATCGGTTAACACTTCCACCAGTTCACCGTTATCTAACGCTTCTTGCACGTAGTAGTCTGGCAATTGCACCAAACCTAAACCACGTTTTGCCGCGTCAACCAAGGCAAAGCCACTGTTGCATTTAATTCGGCCAGAAACGCGTAAAGACTTTTCACGTTTTTGCTCTTTAAAGTGCCAGTAATCAGCAGTACCGACCAAACATTGGTGGTGACTCAGCTCAGACAAGGTATGCGGTTCACCCGAACGATCTAAGTAAGCAGGGCTAGCACACACGTAAAGCTGTCGAGATGACAAACGCTTGGCAATCAAACTGGAGTCTTGCAAACGTCCAAGACGAATCGCCACATCGACGCCTTGCTCAATCAAATCTAACTTTTGGTTGGTCAGATTCAAATCCAGATTCACCTGCGGATATTTCTCAATAAACTGGTGTAGCAACGGCGCTAAGTTCATCTCACCATACGTCACAGGAGCGGTTACTTTGAGCAAACCTTTCGGCTCTGCTTGCATTTGCGTGACCGCTAACTCTGCCAACTCTAGACCTTCGACAAGGTGTTTACATTGCTGATAATAGAGCTGCCCCGCTTCTGTCAGTGAGACTTTTCGCGTAGTGCGGTGCAGCAATTTAACGGCTAGACGTTCTTCAAGCGCAGAGACACGACGGCTGATTTGCGCCACCGATGTTTTCAACTTGTTGGCTGCACCAGTGAAGCTGTTGGTTTCTGCGACAGCAACGAACTCGCTCACGCCTTCCCAATTCGCCATGGTTGTGGTTCCTATGGAATTCTATCTATTGCTTATTCTCACACAAAGTTAAATGCAGAGAAAACCTGTTTAAAAAGGATAGCCGACTAAATGCACCGCTTGTTGTGGCCAAATGATATTTAGGGACAGCACCATGGTGTCTTCTGTGCTCATCCATTCGCGAGGTTTTACTTCCATCTTTAGATTGTCGGTAGGTTGGTATCCGCTCGATTGGTAAACCTGTGTTCGCCCAAACAACATAGAAAAAGCATCACCTCTCTCGAGTGCATCTTGATGAATCACTTTGAGCAACATTTTCACTAACCCTTTGCCGCGATACTCTGGTTGGACGCAAACTTCGGCAATGCCGCTGATCGGAAAAGATTGATCGTCAATCATCACCTGCTTTTCATGTACTGCAATATGAGCCGCAAGTTGAGTGTCATCCCAAATAAGGTAACGATGGCGTGGCATCTCTTGAAAATAGCGCTGAGTTCGGAAGATTTTATCTTGTTCTTTGGTAAAACAAGTAGCGAGTAACGTTCTTAGCTTGGCATCGAGTGCGGGGGTGACGTCATCATCTAATAAGTATTCGAAGCGCATGATTTACCTCATCTATTCTTCATAATTAAAGGTAAACTTTTGGCAAATAACTTACTGAGATATAGCGCAAATAAAGAAAGCGCAGACTGAGCTGCGCTTTCCATTTATTGCATATAGGCAAATCAGTGTTTGAGAATATCTCGCTTCACTTCGCCTTTTAAATCCGTCAATGTTTGCTGCTCAGTATCAATCAAGAAGTGGTCACTGGCTTGTCCCGTTGCAAACTTCTCTAGGATCACAAATAGGCTACCAAAACGGGATCGGAAGACTTCACCAACCGAGTATTCACCTAAGTCACCAAGTTCAGAATCGACCGTTCCCGCGAACTCCGCCAGCTCTCGACTTAACAACTCGTATTGCAATAGCTGTGCTTCTTCAATATCGCGGAAAGCCAGTTCATCGGCATTACGCAGGCGGTAGAAATCTGTTGCTAGCTCTTCACCATTCCATGCAGCAAAGTCATCAAAATTAAAGCCTCCCTGTTGAGCAATCGCTTGAGCTTGTTGCGTCGCCGCCTGCCAATCTTTCTGGAATTGCTCATAATCTACGACCGCGTTTTCATCACAATTAACGATGTCGTACCCTAGCTCTTTCGCTAACTGACACACGGTAAATTGAGTAGAAAGCTGAGACATGATCAACATATCATCACCATCCATGTGCAAAAGCATTTCACGCATTTCCAGTGGCCAATCACTTGGTAGGAAGCGCAGACGCGTCAGTTCTCGGATGTGCCAATCAGTCAGAGCATAATAGCTTTCAGCTTCAAGAATCTCTTTATTCCAAATGCTCGCCTTTGCAGTTTCATCATCACCTGCTTGTTCAGTCAGGTGTTCATGCTCACGTGCATAGTGCTCAAACAACTCGTTGTAGCCTTCAACTTTGTCGATCACGACAGTTTCCACTTCGATTTGATGATCAGGACGGATATTCAATAGCTTATAAGCTGGAATGTAGCCCGCCAGAGAAGGGGCTTGAATGTTGAAAAGCGTGTGTTGAACGCCATCGATCATGTAACTCTTTTTACCCGTATCGTTAAAGTGCATGTGGCCACCAACGTGAATGCTCAACCCCGTCGCTGCAAGTGCTTTACTGGTATCGTCATTTGGCTCACGAGATAACTGATGGCTTCCTTCTCCGAACAAGTCTTCAATGTCTTCGGATGCACCATTATAGAAATCCGTCATTGGAAAATGGCTGAACGACACAAGTGTTTTGTTCTGCTCTTTTGCCGCTTTAACGACCTCACTGATCCACTCAATCACGTGCTGTTTGTGGGTCAGCATCATGTTGTAGCCTGCACTGCTGGAGCCATCGAAGTCATCGCCGCTGATGGAATCTTCTACCAAGGTGTCTTTTGGCTTGTAGACGTTCGCATCGATCGCCAACAACCACAAGCCTTTTACTGGCTCTACCAAGTAGCTGGTATCTGGCACCACCGCACAGTTGGTGTAACCGTCTTGTTTGTATTCACCGCCCGTCCCTTGGTGGCAAATCTCAAACATGCGCTTATCATAAGCGGCTTCTTCGGCGGCAAGTTCATATGAATAGTTGTTACGAGCTTCTTCACTGCTGTAGGGCGTTTCGAAATACAAATAATCTTCTTGAGGATAGAAACCGTGCGTACCAAGGATATCCATGATCTCTTTGTAGCCCCACTCTTGTACCTCTTCCGTACAGATGGTGTCTAAATTGTCGCCTTCACCGGGAATGATCCCCCACTCGCCTTCGTAATCAACACACTCATCCTTACCTCGGCTAAAGATGCGTTGTTTCTTGCCGCCCTCACCAAGGTAATCAGATTTTCCCGCTGCCACGGTAAAAGGTTTGTTGGGATCATGGTTGCCCGGTGCAGCAAAAAACTCAAGACCATAAGTCTCACGATAATGGTCAAAGATTTTCACTAACCCACGCATGTGCACAGGTTGGCCGTCATCACTGAAATCCCCTGGTAGCGCAACATATTTAATTCCGCGCTCTACCACGTCATCCAGTGCAGCGATCATCGCGAAATAGTTTTCGTTAAACAACCGCGTCGATTCCATCTGCGACTGCATGGTACGAATCGTCGCATATTTACCGCTGACATTGGTGTAGAGACCTTGGAAAGAGCCGTCTTGGAAGTCACCATATACATCGTGGAAGTGGATGTCTGGCATAAACGCCACTTGAACTGGCGCTTCGAGCTCTGGTGTATCACTGCTTGAAGAGTCTGAATTACAACCAACTAGAGTAGCTGCAATCAGACCGGAGAGTACGGTCAATGTACTGCGTTTCATTTTTCCCATCCCGATAAAGAGTAATAATTTGAAATCGGGCGAGGAGCTTAGGTGGAAAAAATGACAATTAAGTTGCGACTTTCTTACAACTTATCGTAACTAAATAGAATTTGTGACTCTCGTTCACACTCTTTTTAATCAATAACTTAAACCAATAATCGACGTATCATAGACTGATTTAAACCATTGATGTTCACTATACTTCCAACTAAACATCAATGGCTCAGTCATTCAGAATCGTTATAGCTGAGGTAACGGTTTTAAGTCTTGGTACTCGGCATCTAGCTCAATACCAAAATGCGCTTTTAATGCCGATAGATACTCAGGGCCTCCGTTAAGCTCTACCTCGACCACTTTGTCATTTTCTCGATACTTTAACGTATGATTTGCCAGTGTGATGATCCCCGATTCCGTAGGCAGCGTGGCTACGCGACTAGACGTAAAGCGCGACGTGGGTGACGTAGAAGCAAAGTGATTACCGCAAACAATGTCGCCATCAAACACATGTTCAAAATCCAAGCTATACATATCAAGCCACTGGTTTTCATTGTCATATGATTGAACTTGCAACATATAGCCAACGCGCTCGTCTTCAATAAAGCGGAATGTTTGAATATCGGTATGAATAGCTTGGTTAAGTACGAATGGCAATGGTGCTCTCGGCGTATTCGAGCCAAAGCCAGCATCGACAATCCATTTTTCATCGCCCATTGTGACCAAAGTAAACTGATGCGTTCTACCTGAGGGCGCACCGGATAAGTGCACGCGACCTAAAAGCGGTCTAGCATCAAACCCCACCTTTTGCAGTACTCTTAAAAGCAATCCATTCAATTCAAAGCAATATCCCCCACGGTTGTGATAGACCAGCTTGTCGATAATGTCTCGCTCAGAGATAGATACGCCTCTCCCCAATGCAATATCAAAGTTTTCAAATGGAAATTTTCGCTGTTGATTGATATGCAACTTGAACAATAAATTAATGCTGATGTCTAAGGCTTGTGCAACACCTATTCTATCTAAGTAAACCTGTAAATCTGTGTTGTTCATTGTGATCCTAACTCGCTGTTTCTTCGCAATGGGCGACACAATAAAACCTCAACCGTAGTTGAGGTCAAACGACAATGCGATTTTTCTGCTACTTATTTGCTTGCATAAATAACGGTTCCAATCGCCCATTATTACATTTACGTAAAAATCATTTTCAATTTAACCGGATTATCATTTTTCGTGAAACACCTAAAATGGGCACCAACAAAACGACGCAGCGTAGAGAGAAACTCTCAACTACGCTTATGACGTCACTCTACATACTGAGAATATAAAGGAAACATCCAATGGCACTTGAAATCAAACCAGGTCAAACTCACATTAAATCAAAAGCAATGGTTGCATGGGCTGCAGGTGAGCCACTTAAAATGGAAGAAGTTGATGTACAACTTCCAAAAGCGGGCGAAGTTCTTGTTCGTATCGTAGCAACTGGTGTTTGTCACACTGACGCATTCACACTATCAGGTGACGATCCAGAAGGTATCTTCCCTTCAATCCTTGGCCACGAAGGTGGCGGTATCGTTGAGATGGTTGGCGAAGGCGTAACAAGCGTTGAAGTTGGCGACCACGTTATCCCACTTTACACAGCTGAATGTGGTGAGTGTAAGTTCTGTAAATCTGGCAAAACTAACCTATGTCAGGCAGTACGTGAAACACAAGGTAAAGGCCTAATGCCAGATGGCACAAGCCGCTTCTCTGTAAATGGTGAGACAATCTTCCACTACATGGGTTGTTCTACTTTCTCTGAGTACACTGTACTTCCAGAAATCTCACTAGCGAAAGTAAACAAAGAAGCGCCACTTGAAGAAGTTTGTCTTCTAGGTTGTGGCGTAACCACTGGTATGGGTGCGGTACTTAACACAGCTAAAGTTGAAAAAGGCGACACTGTTGCTGTATTCGGTCTTGGCGGTATCGGTCTTTCTGCAATCATCGGTGCACGTATGGCTGGTGCAAGCAAAATCATCGGTGTCGACATCAACGAAAGCAAGTTCGAGCTAGCAAAACAACTTGGCGCAACTGATTGCATCAACCCAATGAAATTCGACAAACCAATCCAAGACGTTATCGTTGAGATGACAGACGGTGGTGTTGACTACTCATTCGAATGTATCGGTAACGTAAACGTGATGCGTCAAGCTCTTGAGTGTTGTCACAAAGGTTGGGGTGAGTCGGTAATCATCGGCGTTGCGGGCGCAGGTCAAGAGATCTCAACTCGTCCATTCCAACTAGTAACTGGTCGAGTATGGCGTGGCTCTGCTTTCGGTGGTGTTAAAGGCCGTTCTGAGCTTCCAGAAATCGTAAACCGTTACATGGCTGGCGAATTCGGTCTACAAGAATTCATCACGCACACTATGGGCCTACAAGACGTGAACGAAGCATTCGAATTGATGCACAAAGGTGAATCTATCCGTACTGTTCTTCACATGGATAAATAATCCAAGATACAACTCACGTAATGTGATTGATATTTGAAAATTTGAAATAAGCTCTCTTCTCTCTGGACACGTTTTCCTCGGGAAGAGAGCCATCCACTGTCTTAACGGTCTTGTCCGCCGTTAGAAAATCATTGTTTTAAATACTCACTGTTTTTAAATAAACATTGTTTTATCGAGAGATTATCCATGACCATTGAAAGCCTAAGCCAAGCCAAAGTATTCGGTGGTTGGCATAAACAGTACACGCACGAATCTCGCACACTCAATTGCAACATGCGCTTTGCGATTTTCTTGCCTCCCAATGCAACAAAATCAAACCCAGTTCCAGTGGTTTACTGGTTATCTGGCCTGACTTGTACCGACGAGAATTTCATGCAGAAAGCCGGTGCATTTCAAATGGCAGCAGAGTTGGGTATCGCGATTGTGGCGCCAGATACAAGCCCTCGCGGTGACGACGTGGCAGACGACGAAAATTACGACCTAGGTAAAGGCGCAGGTTTCTACCTAAACGCGACGCAAGAACCGTGGTCACGTCATTACCATATGTACGATTACATCACCAAAGAGCTGCCTGCGATCATAGAAAGCAACTTCCCTGTTTCAGATGTGAAGTCGATTTCCGGTCACAGCATGGGTGGTCACGGTGCAATCACGATTGGTTTGAAAAACGCGAGCCAATACCGCTCAATTTCAGCGTTCAGCCCAATCAGTAACCCAATGCAATGTCCTTGGGGCCAAAAAGCGTTTACCGCTTACCTAGGCACGGATATTGAGAGTTGGAAACAATACGATGCGAGCGAATTACTTAAGCAAAACAAATCCCCATTGCCGATTTTAGTCGACCAAGGTGATGCAGATAACTTCCTTGCTGAGCAATTGAAACCAGATGCGTTACTGGCGGCAGCAAAAGCTCATGATTCTGAAGTTGAATTGCGAATGCAATCAGGTTACGACCACAGCTACTTCTTTATTTCGAGCTTTATTGCTGAGCACTTAAACTTCCATGCGAAGCACTTATTTGCGTAGTACTTGCTGGTGATAAAACAAAAAGCGATGAAAAACCAAACGGTTTAATATCTTGTCCTATACAAAGCCACTCATTCATTGGGTGGCTTTTTGTGTTCTAAAAACACTCACCTCCCCTTTACACAGCCCCCATTGCAATTTGCCGAAATGACGTCTAACTTGTAATTGAACATCATTCAATTATCGCTAACACTGTATGAAAAAACCAACGTCAGCCCTGTTAACCTCGACTTGCTTCGGGTTGTTAGCAACCTCTCCTATTGCCGAGGCAATAAGCTTCTTCGATCCCATCGATGGGCAATTAGATATGGGCGAATACCTTGCTGAAAACGCCTATGGCTTTCTACCTGTTCCGATTGTGATTACTGAGCCTGCCGTTGGCTACGGTTTGGGCTTTACTGGCGTGTTCTTGCATGAATCCGATGAGCAACGAGAGAAAAGACGTGAGTTAGCCGAAACGTCTCTCGATGGAGGCGCTCAACTGTTAACACCTGCAATCACCGCGGTAGGTGGGTTCGCGACTGAAAACGGCACTTGGATGGGCTTTCTTGGTCACCGCCGGACCTGGGCGCAAGACACGGTTCGTTACCTTGGTGGCGTCGGATATGGCGACTTTAATATGACCTTCTATCCACAATCCTCCTTACCTGGGCTAGATAACGTATTTAATGGTAAGGGGTTAGATTTCGAGATAACTGGCGGCGGCATGCTCAACCATCTTCAATACCGCATTATTGATGCCCCGTTGTTTATCGGGGTGAAACAACTCTATTTCGTCACCGACCAAAAAATCACTAACTCCCCTGTTGCAGATAAGCTGCTGCAAACCTTGACCAATACCTCACCCACCACTTCTGGATTGGGCTTAACAGTGGAATGGGACAGCCGAAACAACTTCTTTAGTCCAACCGAGGGCTACAACTACAAAGCGGAGTACCTTTGGTACAACGACGCCATTGGCAGTGATTACGAATACGAGCAGTTGGATGTAGAGGGGATTAATTATTGGGAACTGGCAGACGACTGGTCGTTGGCACTGCGTGGACAATACAAGGCACTCTACACTGACGAACGCTTTTTACCACCAGCGTCTTACCCAGACATTGAACTGCGTGGCGTGGCGAGAAATCGCTATCAAGGTGACGAAACCTTATCAGTAGAATCTCAACTGACTTACCAATGGAATACCCGCTGGTCGACCAATATCTTTGGCGGTTTTGGTTACGCATCAACAAATGAGTCGTTATTCGAAAATGATGCCGAATACGCTTATGGCGTCGGCTTTCGTTACCTCATCGCTCGTCGTTATGGGTTACAAGCAGGTATGGACTTTGCCTTCAGCGATGAGGACAGTGCGGTTTATTTCCAAGTGGGCTCAGGCATGTGAACCCACTCGGTTCTCATCATCATGATTGATACTTAGGGTTCGCACCGTATTGGTTCGAGCCTTCTTCACTGTCTTGAATCAAGAAGTACAACAGCACCAAAATACCTATAATTGGAACAAAGGCGATAAGAGCCCACCAACCTGAGCGTCCTGAATCATGTAAGCGACGCACGGTGACCGCTATCGACGGTATCATAATAAACAGCGCATAAATCACACCGAAAAAACCAAAATTATCCATTTGCATCAGGCTACCAATCACCCTATCGATGATAGCCATGACTAAATTGACCAACACATTCACCAACGTAAAGTACCAATACTCTTGGCGTCTTGCTCGACCACTAAAGTTGGTGTAATTGAGGATAACCTTGTAATACCAATCAAACATATCGCTTCTCCGATTGAGTTGAATGTGTCGCGAAAGTTAGACAACGTGGTGCAAGTTGCACATAAAATGAACGAAATGATATATTCATCCAATAGTTCTATTTTTAACTCTCTCATTAACCTTGACGTATATTCCACCAACGGTTACTTTTCACCCATAACGTATTATATAAAACCATCAGGTTGGCTCTATTATTAATAAATATATGACCGAGATTTTAACTGGCGATGTTCGCTCTAGTTGCAATGCCGGCAATAAAAATCAAAGGGCACAAGATGAGAAAAACACTAGCACTCGCTTTGCTTTTGTTTGCACCAATACTTTTTGCAAACACAATACAGTTTAGCAGTCCTGAGAAACCCAATGTCGTTGTGGCACTAAAAGACTTAGAGTCCTTGCCTCAAACCACTTACACCACACAACTTCCTTGGCTAGACAGCCCAGCAGAATTTGACGGTGTAAAACTTAGCACCCTCCTACAACATGCCTTTGGCAAAGTACCTGAGCGTGTCGAAGTTCGTGCACTTAATGACTACCATTCAAACCTCTCGCGCGAAGACATCCTGCGCTATCAACCGATCGTGGCGTATAAGCAAAACCATCATTACATTAAAGTAAGAAATAAAGGCCCATACTGGCTGATCTACTCAATGGATGAATATCCGGAAATTGATGTCGCCCTATACCACTCGCAAATGGTATGGCAAATAAACAGGATCAGCGCGAAAGAAGAATAACAATGAAAGCAAAGCCCAATCCCCCTCATCAGGGGCCATTTTCAACCAAGAGCAAGTTACTCCTACTGATATTTGCATCCACACTGTTGTTCGCAAACGTACTACTACTGCAAGAAACTCGAGCGCTCACTAAAACCTATTCGGATCAACAAAACCAAGCCACTTGGTTCTTGTTCCATCTTTCGAAAGAATTATCTGAACTGGTAGGGGAAGCTCGACGCTTGAACGAAAGCGTGATGAACATCGATTCCGCTGAGCTGCAATACGAGCTAGCGTGGAGCCGTTTTGATTTGCTGATTAACAATAAAGAAGCCGATTCTTTTCTCTCACGAGAAGAGGTTCGAGTTTATTTTCTTTCTCTGTTTGACCAATTCCAACAACTCGAACCAATATTAGTAGAAGCGAAAACGGGCAGTAGCGTCGCCGCGAGTCAGTTTTATCGTGAAACTCAAAACCTCTACATGCAAATGATCGATTACGTCACTCTGCATTTTCGTGTTGCCAGTCCCCTCTACAAACATCAACAAGAGAAAGCGTATAACTTGCTGCAAGCGCAATACGTATTGCTCGGTATCTTTGTCCTAACCGTGGCACTGCTGACGTATTTTTATAAACGTGAGTCCAAGTTCCACAAAAAAATGGCATTGAGCGATCCGCTCACCAAGCTTGCTAACCGAAGCGCGCTGTTTATTGATTTACACCGAAAGGAAGAAACCAACTCGCCTTTCTCACTCATGCTGCTCGATTTAAACGGCTTTAAGGACATCAATGACACCTTAGGCCATCAAGCTGGCGATATTGCGCTCATAGAAATCGCAACTCGTCTAAGCCAAATGGCGCTGGATGACTTTGCCGTGTACCGCATGGGCGGCGACGAATTTGCCGTGATCGTCGACTCTATTGATCAAACGAAAATCGATGAAGTCACGCACCATATCAATGTGGTGTTTGAAAAGCCGATTCTCTCCTCTGAGCAAGCCAATGGCCTATCGACAAGTTTGGGGGTCGCTAGCTACCCGCAAGACGCAGACAACATTGACTTCCTGATCAATTTAGCGGATAAGCGCATGTACAAAATGAAATTCCAACGTTAAACGGATAACCATGATGAAAAACTTCATGCGAGCAGTACTATTACTGCTAGTGATCGCGATAGGTGTACTGGCTTGGGTATTTATCCCTTCTCACGAAACCGTAGGTGCACAAACCCTCGAAGAAGCGCTCAACGACAACTACACACTGGTTGGCCATCGCATTCATTCGACAGACCCAGATGCCGGCAATATGTTTGGTTACTTCGTGGTGTACAAAGGCGCAAGCACGGATGATTTGGAGCCGTTTTTGGTGACTTCTGATCAGTTTATTCGCATGGAGCAAACCGGTGATAACACGCTAACCCTCACCGTGAATGGTCGCATCTACCGCTACCATAACGACCTGTGGGTAGAGAACCCAGATGGCAAGTTGCAACATTGGTTTGTCAGCGCGACAGCGAAATACGTCCGCTAAGCAGACGCATACTTAGCTTCAGCTACTTAGCTGCAGATACTTAACTTGAGATAAACAAAAGCCCCGCTCATTACGTAGCGGGGCTAATTATATGGTCCGCCTCACTCTCAAGCCCTACGCTTAGAGTAGGCTCTCAGAACGAGGTGAACCATA